>PMUF01000570.1 GCA_003167015.1 Chitinophagaceae bacterium
CGCTCGTCCCCGCCTTTACGCTTCCGATCACTATACCCTATCCGATCACGGACACCACCCACAACGCGGGCGCCGTACCCGTCATCCTTACTGCCTGTCAGATAACGCAAGCGGATCTGACGAACATCCTGAACCTGACATATCCGCCCAATCCCAATACGCCCTATACCAACCTCACGCTGGATAACCTCTCGTTTATCTATGCGGGTGGGATCTTATCGAATGCGCTGTCCATCCCCGTCGCGGATGTGCTCACCTTCATGACCTTAACCGGCATGACGCCCATGAACCCCGTCGATCCGACAACCTTGCTGCGGACCAATGTCTGTTCACCGGTCAACACGTTCAACTTCATCGCGCAATTCAATGAAATTCAACAGGCCGGCTTCACCGTCGACGGTATCAATTACCTGCTCACCAACCAGAGCACGGCCAATCCTTCCCTCATCCCCAATTCGGCGACGGTCATCAGTGGATTGGGAGATATCCGGACAGCCATCCAGGCGGCTATTACCGCCACCACACCCGTGGCAGATCCCAAAGGCGTTTTATTAAAACAGTGGCTGGCCGACCCCGACCTGAACTGGGCCCCGACGGTTGCCGCCAAATTGCTATCCATCCTCGCCACTTCGGGTAACGCTTCCTATAACGCGGCCGTTCAAAATAACCTCCGGTTCCTGCAGCTGCTCCAGGTACAATACCAGGAGTCCGGCGCTTCGGCTTACCTGCAGCAATTGCCTGCCCTGTCCTTTCCCGATCCCACTATTTCCAGGATCAAGTATGACAATATACAATGCTATTTGTTTTATGACGGGAAGATGAGCTCGGAACAATACAATACGCTGAGTGCCCTGCTGCCCTCCGACGCCACCACCCAGGCTGCGCTGACGAGCCTCTACCAGCAATCGCAGGAATGCGCTCTGTCCGCTGCTTTGTGGCAGGCTGTCCCCCCTTCCCCCGCGCCGGCCTGGCTGGCTGTCGCACAGACCACCATACCGGATTTCTCGATAGGCGAGGGCGTATTGAACTTCACCGGCCCGATGACGGCGGCGACTTATCTGGCATTACTGACGCAAAGCAATATCGCTTCCTATAACTGTGCGCTGACCCAGCTCTTCATCTCCACGAATTCCAGCGCCGCCGGACCCACTACCTACGTGCAGCTGGCCGCCCTGCCTGGTATCACCTTACCCGATGCCGATGCCATCAGTCTCTCGTACCGGCTCGATCCCGTGACCAGCGTCCCTGAATTAGCCTTTACCGGCGCGATGAGCGCCGCGGATGCACTGGCCCTGCTCGGACTGGCCAACACCATGAGCGCCGCCGATGCACTCAATTGGAAGACGGCCATTACTACGCTGTATACCTCCGCACTCGCAGGGCAAACAGTATCCGTCCCCTATCCCCCGCCGCCGGCCACTCTGCCTGCCGGCTGGAACAGCCTGCCCGGCAATTTCCCCGATCTGTCCGGCATCGATGGACTGTCCTTCTCCCCCGGTTCTTCGGGATCATCCGCCATCCCGCCCGCCCTCCTCTACACGGGACAAATGAACACTTACGTCCAAGCCGCCTTAACCAACCTGAGCAACGCTGCCGGCTGGGCCGCCAATATCACTGCCCTGTATACGAACTCACAATCAACCATAGCCGCCACGGCACCCGTCGCCGTCGGGCTTGTCTTCACGCCCACAGCCGCTCAGCTGACCACCTTCGGTTTGACCTTTACGGCCCCTGCCGGCACGACGCCAGGCTCCCTCGGTTATACCGGCGTCATGAGCGATTATATCCTGAACCTATTGCTGGCCCTGCCCACTACGCCCGATCCCATCTGGGCAGCCGCCGTCAACACATTATACCAAAACGCTCTGGGCAGTCTCGTCACCGCGGTACAAGTCACGCTGCCCGGAGGCGTCACCATCCCGGCTGCTACAGGAGTGACCACCACTCCCGCGGCAACCCCCGGGGTGTCGATACTCACCACGACAGGGCCGTTGAGTCCTACCGTACAGCAACAGCTGTCGGCCCTCAGTACGGATCCCGGCTACCAGGCTGCCATCGGGTACCTCGTCGCCCAAACCTCCGCCATCATAACGGCTGCTTTGCCCACGATCCAGCTGCCGCTGCCGGACAACAACATCTCCACTACCGCATACTCCACGGGTTATATCCAGTTCACCGGCACGCCAAACCCGGATTGCATGGATGAATTCAACCTGCAGCTGCTCAGCGATGACCCCGGTTACGGGGATGCGATCTCCTGGATCTATTCGACGCCCGTGCCCGCCGCCGGTTCGGGCTATGTAGCCGCGGTACTGGAGGCGCTGCCTTCCATCGTTTTCCCCATGACCATTCCCATCTCCTGGTCCGATGGACAGCTGGGTATCACCGGGCAGATGACGTCCGCCAACTTAACCACCCTGCAGGGATTGAGTACGGACCCTAATTACCGGTCGGCCCTTACCGCCCTCTACCAGGCTTCACAGCTCACCCTCCCCGCGGAAACGACTATCCTCAGCACCGTGCCCCTGGCTTCCTTGCCGGTGATTACGCTGCCCGCTATCGTGACCTACGACAACATCGATCATGTCCTGTATTATACCGGCAACGTACAGCTGCCTGCCGCAACGGCCACTACCCTGACCGGTCTGAGTACGGACCCGTATTATACCGCAGCCGTGGGGCTGATCGCAGGTATCGCGCCCGTTGCCAATGCATATCTCATCTATGCCCCCGCACCCGAAACGTCCTTCAGTACCGTAACACTCGCCGCCGCCGCTACGTCAACGATCAACTATTTCGGCGGGACGCTGTCCATAGGCGGGGCCCTGTCCTTCCCGGATTATCTCGGTCTGCTGGCCCTCAGCGCGGACCCCGACTATACGGCCGCCGTCAATCAGCTGTACACGGGATCGGGGACCGCACCCTATTTCCCTTTACCTTCTATCTCCATCCCGCCGCTCTATGCCAGCCAGCTCAGCTTTAATGCCGCCACCAGTACGCTGACGCTGGTAGGTTATATTTCCGCCGCCGACCAGTCTGCCCTGTTATCCTTTTCAACCGACACCGACTGGATACAGGCCATCGATACGCTGTATTCGACGGTCAACGATCCGCTGCTGCCGGCGCCGGATTTCTTTGCCGGTCTGGTGGAAACCCTCTTACCCGCAGCCTCAACCGCAGCCGCCACGTCATCCGCTTCCGCGGCCAATACCGCCCCCGCAGCCGCCACCCTCTATGCCTTTTTCCTGGATCAGCTCAGCCCCATCTATCAACCCATCAAAGAGGCGGAGGCGCTGGAAACACAATTAGCGGGCACCTTCGGCATCAGCGTGGCCATCGCCGCCGTATTGGTCGTCAGTTTGCCCGATCTGTTCGATGCCATGACAGACCCCGGCTTCGCCACGAATAACCGGCCGATCAATCCCGATCCCAACCAATTCCCCCCTGCCCAGTGGTACATGCTGCTTACCCGGATGGCCTTCCTCATCACCCAGTTCAACCTCGGCGCGGCTGACGTCGATTGGTTACTGCAAAATGCCGGCGCGGTCAATGCCATCGATATGACAGCCTACCCCACGGCAACGGCCCCCTTAGCCTTCAGCGCCTGGGAAGTGCTGAATAACCTCTGCATCTTTAACCGGACCTATAAACCACAGACCATTACCGACCCCGCCGATCCGGGTGATACGATCACGCTGTCGGTTTACACCATCATCACCGCCGCATCCGATCTGACAACCGCCGCCAACCCC
>PMUF01000491.1 GCA_003167015.1 Chitinophagaceae bacterium
CAGATCCGACACCACGTTAAACCACCCCCAGCCCAGCCAGTTGCTGAGGGCATTCAGCAGGATGGCCAGCAGTATCAGGATAAAGGTGGCGCAATACACGTGAATGGCAAAGATGCCATGGCTCACATAAAAATATTGCCGGTGCCTGAAATACAATATATTGAGGACCAATGCGAAAAAAGGCAGCGACCAGAACAGGATCTTGGGGAAGGAATGCAGTAAATTCTCCATAAAATGCTCCTTCCATCGCCGTTTGTCCTCGTGATACTCCTGCGTGGCAATGACCAGCCTTTCCATCACCTTGTGCTTCAGCCACCCATCCCGCAGACTATCCGGCAGCCTCCGCTCCGCGGAGTCATAGTCTGCTACCGTTTTATAATTCCCCGTATTCAGACCCCAGAAGGAAGTGCCGTTCTTCTCATCCTCATTGGTGCTCATGACAGCTGCCAGGCCTGCCTTGGCCGCCGGGGTAAGGTCAGGATCTTTCAAACTGTCGGTGACAGACTCGATCATCAGCCCGGCCAGCTGCGCTTCATTGAACTTCCGCGTCGCCGTATCACTGTACCGCTTCCTGATCATATTGATTTCCGTCGATAACTTTTGGATCTCTCTCTGCAGCTCCTGCCGGTCATCCTCATCGGTATGCGGCAACGCCACCTGCTCTCCCTTCAGCGTCTTCTCCAGTTGAGCTAGGCTCTGGCCGGCGTCGGGCTTGACCATATCCTCCGGCTTTTTCAACGAAAACAGGATGATAAAGAAAAAGGCCGACGTAAAAACATACATCCTGATCGGGTTTAGATAGCTCATCCGGCGACCTGCTATATATTCCGCCGATAAAAACCCCGGTTTGCGCAGCAATAACTTGACCGTACTGAAGAACTTCCCGTCAAAATGGGTGATGTCATTGAAAAAATGCTGTACCAGGTGCCACACCGTCTCCTTGGGTTCCAGGTTCTCCTGACCGCATTCATGACAATACCGGCCTATCACGGTCGTTTGGCAATTCAGGCAATTTTTTTCCTTTCTTTCTTTAAGATGCGACACAACGATAAAATTTGGCTAAAAATAAGGAACTTGGCATGTTATTATGTATTAAAACAATGTTTTTTTCGTTTGTCAATAAGCCGGAGGCTAACCATAAAACATGAATCGATTCGTTGGATTTTCATTGCTGATCGCCCTTATTTTGCTAACCCGGGTCTGTAAAGCCCAATATTACTATATGGACCTGGTCGTTAACAGGGAAAACACCGCCCGCTGGCAGGCCTTCAGGGACAACCATGTCAAAGCGGTCACGCTAAGCAGTTTGGAGGCAGACGGTAAGCCCACGGAAGGGTTTGAAGGAGACCAGCAGGTGTCGGCAGACGAGTTGCACGTCACGACACACAGCAAATCTTCCGGGACAGGGGATTCCTGGATATTCGCCGACTATTCGCCCCGGGGACAAGGGCTCATCAGGAACCTCGATACCAGCGATACCTATCAGAATATGTCGGTGTACAGGTATGACGACCAGGGACACCTCATATCCATTTCCGACACGTCTACCGAGACCGACAACCACCTGGTGGATGTCGAACAGCATATCTGGACCTATGATCCCGCTCACCCCGACAAGCCGCTGTCGATGCTGAAGATCAAGAACGGGCATGACACGACCTATGTCCGGTTCATCCTCGATACAAAAGGCAACGTCGCCGAAGAACGGTCCAGTCGCCTCGGGACTGAGCTGCCACCCTTTTATTATTATTACGATGCCGGCAACCATATGACCGATATCGTACGTTACAGTGCCAGGGCGGCGCGGTTATTGCCCATCGAGATGTTCGAATATGGAGACGACGGCAGGGTATCGTCGGCCCTCATCGTGCCGGAAGAAGGGAATAGCTTTTACCAGAAATGGTACTACGAATACGATGACAAGGGACTGAAAATAAAAGATTTCTGCTATAATAAGCAAAAGGAACTGCTGGGCAGCGTCGAATACAGGTATACCTTTAATTAATCAACCAGGCATCAATAACCCGTCAATAGAGCTATGCGTAACTTCATTTGCCTCCTCCTGGCGCTCAGCGGTCTCCCGGCAATGGCCCAGGATCTCGATTATCCCGACTTCCGAAGCAAAAAAGACAATTTCTCCAAGATCCGCGAGACCGATATCCGCAACGACGTAGCCTCCTTCTCACTGGCTGCCCTGGACGAGAGCATCGGCAAGGCCCAGTTGCAGCAGGTCCCCGTCAAGGACTTCGGCCTCAATTTCGAGACCTTCCAGAGCGACAATATCCAGGTCACCATCCGCACCGGCATCTTCAGCCCTTCGAAACACAAGCTCATGATGTCCGAACAGCATCTGGTACGTATCGACGGCCATCCTTACTACGGCGGCAACTATGGCGATGTCCCCCATACTACAATAGAATCGGTGACGGTCGTGGTCGGTAAAGACACCGTCGCCATCCCCGCCACCGCCTATAATGATCTGTTCGACCCTAAATTCAGCTATAACGAAAACGGGGCCACCCGCTCCCGCAACGGAGTCTTCCTGTCAAACGACAAACACACCTTTTATATCTATATGTTCGATATCAACAATAAAGGCGTCGAATACACCTGGGTCATCCGCGACAAACAATACCTCCGCCGGGTAGTAGACTTCGGGTTCATTCAACAATAAAAACGCCCGCCGGCATCGTCAGCGGGCGCCCTTATCAACTCGCTTACTCGACCGGGTGCTGTCTGACCAATTCTCCCTTGGCGTTGAAGAAAAGCATCCATTCTACCCCAAAGTTATACATATGTTCCGCATCCAGCTCGGGACTATTGTTTACATCCAATGCATACAGTACCTCACCTGGCTTGTCGATCTTTGTGATATGCGCCACTTTCCATCCTGCGTATTGGGTTTTTCTCCAACCTTTCTTGACTGAATCCGGAAGATTCCATAGCCATGGCGCGATTGTCGTCTCCGTGCTCCCCCATGTCCCATCCGGGGAATAACTGGCAGATACCTTTTTCCCATCCTGTTTGAAAACAGCGGTATAACCCTCATTGCTTTGCTTCCATTTCTTAAGCTTGCCCTGAGGGAACTGCGTGCTGAAAGCCTTAGCCACAGCCGGGGGAACAATTACTGCCGTATCTGCCTGAGCGATCATACTTTGAGTCATCAGTGCTACTACCAGCACAACAATTAACTTTTTCATGTTTTAATTTTTTTTTGAAATGAATAAATCAGTTACCCCACCCGGCAGGTCGGCCCGCCAGGCCTCCCGCCCCTACGGAGCGGTCTCGTCATTCGCCTTCGCGACCACCTCTTCCCCGGGTTGCAAATCACCCGTTATCTCCACCTTGCTGGCGGTCTCGTTGCCCGTGGCAACATCTACCTTGACCATTTTTCCAGCTCGTATAGCGATCACATATTTCCTGTCCGTCGACGTTACCACCGCCGTCTTGGGCACGGTGAAGGCGTCCGGATTGCCTTTGGAATCGAACAGGACATCCGCATACATCCCCGGCGCGAGCTTCCCGTCATGGTTGTATACGTCCATCTCCATCCGCTCCGCACGATAAGTGCTGTTGACCAGGTCGGATTGCCGGGCAATGTGACCGGTCATCTTTTTGCCGGGATAAGCGCTCAGGTAATAGGTAATGGTATCCTTATCCTGCAGCCCCGCCGCCACACCTTCCGGGATATCTACCTGCAGCCTCAGGTGATCCACCTGCCTGAGCTCCAGCATCGGTTTGCTATCCCTGCCCTCGGCACTGACAAGGGCGCCGGGATGGACATTCCGTTCCGAGATCACCCCGTCGAAAGGCGCCGTCACCCTCAGGTAGCCTAATATCGCCTCCTGCATCTGCCAGTTAGCCTTCTCCGCATTGCATAGCGCGCTGTCCGCATCGGCCTTCGCCTTCAGCGAAGCCAGATTCATGGGTGATACCGCCCCCGGCGTCTCCGCAGCCTGCCGCATCCGCTCATAATTCTGTTCGCTGATTGTCGCGTCCAGTTTAGCCTGCGCATATCGCTCCTTCGCCTGGGTAGTGGCCTGCTGTAGCTCCGGCGCCTCCAGCTCCATCAGCAGCTGTCCCTTCTTTACATGCGATCCCACGTCGACCCGTACGTCCGTGACATAGCCGTTGACCTTAGGGAAAATACTGACCTCCTCGAAAGACGCCAGCTGCCCGGGCAGCTTCACCAATTGCGGTAACGCCGACCTTTCCAGCCGCACCCGCTCAACCGGAGCCGTAGTCCCACCCGCCGGTGTACCCGCCGTCGCCTGCGCCGCCGCAGGCTCGGTTCTCCCATTCGAGCATCCTGTAGCCGCTATACACCACACCGCCAGCGCGGCTCCTAAAATTTTGTTTTGATTCATATTGATGATGTTTTTAATTGTTCATCCTCCGGCAGCAACGAAACGGAATCGAAAGATTGCTTCTGCTGAATCCACCCATAAACCAGCGGCACGATAAAGAGCGCAGCCAGCGTCGAAGCCGCCAATCCGCCTATTACTGCCCGGCCTAACGGAGCGGATTGATCACCCGCCTCTCCCAGCCCGCTCGCCATCGGCAACATCCCCGCAATCATCGCCAGGCTCGTCATCAGGATAGGCCGCAACCGGATACTCGCCGCCATCGAAGCCGCCTTGAAGGGGTTCCTGCTCTCCAACCTCAACGTCTCCGCATTAGTGACGATCAGAATCGCATTGGCCACCGACACGCCCACCGACATAATAATCCCCATATAGGATTGCAGGTTCAGCGTGGCTCCCGTCGCCAGCAACAGCAACAGCGAACCCGTCAGCACGGCCGGTATCG
>PMUF01000585.1 GCA_003167015.1 Chitinophagaceae bacterium
GTCACCGACAGAAGATATAATGTGGAAGGTTTAAACTTCATCACGAATGCGAATGCCACTCCTTATGGGGCGGGTTTCGTCCGGATGAAACCAGTCGATGAGCGCGGGCCGGTAAAAGACATCAATACCATCAGCGGCATGTTGACAATGAAGGTCGCCACGCAGGTGAAAGATGCACATGCCTTCTTCTTTACCTTTCCGACCATACAGGGTTTTGGTAACGTAGCCGGATTCGAGTTCGCGCTGCAGGATCAGACCAATGGATCGATGGACCGGTTGAGCGCCATGTCCAATCAATTTATCGGTGCGCTGATGCAACGCAAGGAAATAGCTTACGCCTTCACCACGTTTGCCTCCGGCAATCCTCAATACATGATGGATGTGGACGATGATAAGGCCAAACAGATGGGTGTCTCCGTCGCCGATCTGATGCAGACGATGCAGATCTACTTTGGTAGTAGCTTCGTCAGCGATTTCAACCGATTTGGCAAATACTACCGGGTGATGGCGCAGGCCGATATTCTTTACCGGAACAATGAAGCGTCGCTCACGGGTATCTATGTCAAGAACAACCAGGGTCAGATGATACCGGTCAATCAACTGATCACTTTAAGAAAGGTATACGGCCCGGAGACTGTAAGCCATAACAACCTTTACAATTCGGCGACGATCAATGGGGTTCCTAAACCGGGTTACAGTACGGGTGATGCGATCAAGGCCATCGATGAAACGGCCGCCAAGGTGTTGCCGCGGGGATGGGGTTATGAATATACGGGTATCACCCGGGAAGAAAAGGCGGCGGGATCTCAGATCATCTTCATCTTTGTTCTGAGCCTGGTATTTATTTACTTCCTGCTGGCGGCGCAGTATGAAAGCTATATTCTGCCGTTTGCGGTCGTCTTATCCATCCCTGCCGGCGTCTTCGGGGTATTTGTCTTCCTTCAGATCTTCGGTATAGACAATAATATCTATGTCCAGGTGAGCCTGATCATGCTGGTGGGCCTGCTGTGCAAGAATGCCATCCTGATCACTGAATACGCCGTTCAAAGACGACATGCCGGCATGAGTCTGTGGGAATCAGCGAAGGAAGCGGCCCGGCTCCGACTTCGCCCGATCCTGATGACCTCATTCGCCTTTATCGCGGGGCTGATGCCGCTGATGCGTGCCAAGGGCGCCGCGGCGCTCGGCAACCGAAGCATTGGTACCGGTGCGGTCGGTGGGATGCTTACAGGGGTGATCCTGGGTGTCTTTATCGTACCGGTGCTGTTCATCATCTTCCAGTCTCTGCAGGAAAGGCTGAGCCGTGGTCGGGTAGCAGGGGTGAATCTGAAGCCGGCGCCCGCGCTGACGGTATTGGCGCTGGTGATGCTGGTAGGACTGGGGTCCTGTAAGGTTTCAAAAGACGTGGCGACGCCGGCTGCTCCCGTGCCGGTCGAGTTCAGGAGCACAGACAGCGCAGTTTCGGCGGCAGGGACGGATACAACGAGTATCGGCAATCTGCCGTGGAAGAGTTTTTTTGCGGACCCTGCTTTACAGCAGCTGATCGACAGCGCCATTATCCGCAACTATGACATGCAGGTGGCCCTGCAGAATATCCGGTCTGCCCAGTTGGTGCTGGGTCAGGCCAAGCTGGGGTATTGGCCTGATGTCAGTGCGTCGGCAGTAGCAACACTGACCCGTCCCGGCAGCGAAAGCCTGAATGGGATAACGGCCACTGACTTCCTCCATTCGAAATATCTCAACGACTATAATGCGAATGTGTCCCTGTCCTGGGAGGCGGATATCTGGGGGAAAATTAAAAATAAGCAGGCTAAAGCACTGGCGCAATATCTCCAGACGGAAGAAGCGAGGAAAGCATTGCAGACGAATATTGTGTCGAGTGTGGCGGAAGGGTATTATAACCTGCTGATGCTGGATGCGCAGTTAGGGATTGCCCGAGCCAACCTGGCGTTAAACGACAGCACGCTACGGATCATCCGGCTGCAATATACTGCAGGAGATGTGACGGCGTTGGGTGTTCAACAGGCCGAGGCGCAGGAGATGTCCGCAGCGGAATTGATCCCGCAGCTGCAGCAAAGTATTTTGTTGCAGGAAAACGCTCTGAGTATCCTGACAGGAGGGCTGCCTGCTACGATTACCCGCAATACGACGCTGGACCAGGTGGCAGTGCGTGATACCCTATCCACCGGAGTACCGGCGGCGCTGGTCAGCCGTCGTCCCGATGTGCGGAGCTCAGAGCTGGCGTTGACCGCTGCGAATGCCGATGTTGCCATCAACAAAGCGGCGCTGTATCCTTCGCTGGTGATCCAGCCGGAAGGGGGATGGGATAACTATATTTTCAAGAACTGGTTCAACATACCCGGATCGCTGTTCGGAATGGTGGTTGGCGGGCTGACGGCGCCGGTGTTTCAGCGCGGTAAGCTGAAGACGGCGTATAGAGTGTCGGAAGTGGACAGGGAGAAGACGGTGATCCAGTTCAAGCAGACGGTACTGGTGGCAGTGGGTGAGGTTTCGGATGCGTTGGCTGAACGCAACAAGCTCAAGGAACAGCAGGCTGTTGCGGCCAACCGGGTGGATACGCTGAAGCAGGCTATCGCCAATGCCAACAGCCTGTTCCGTAACGGGCTGGCCAATTACCTCGAGGTGATCACGGCCCAGAGCAATGTATTACAAAGCGAACTGGAATTAGCATCGATAAAGAAAGGACAGTTAACCGCAGAAGTGGATTTGTATCGTAGCCTCGGCGGAGGATGGAATTGATTGACCTACAGAAAGGCAGTTGTTTTAGAATGGCGTTATTTTTTCAGAAAGCCGGGCAATGCCCGGCTTTCTGGCTTTTAGGAAATGGAACAGTTTGCGTATATTGTATTTGTCGAAAAAATCCAAATTAGCGCGTATGCTCCAAAACTACTTCATCGTCGCCTGGCGTCATCTGACCAGGAACAAGGGTTATTCCTTTATCAATATTGCGGGTCTCGGCATCGGCATGGCCATCGCCCTGCTGATCGGGCTGTGGATCGCCGACGAGTTCGCTTTCGACCATTATCACACTCATCACAGCCGCATTGCGGAGGTCAAGATACAGCAGCAGGTAACGGGGGCGCTGGCGCCGGGGCAGGTAAAGACCACGACCAGCGCATCTATCTCTACGGTATTGGGGCCTGTCCTGCGCAAGGGGTATGAAGATGTCTTCCGGCGAACAGCACTGGCCTCTTTCCCGGCGCCCAACCGGTTGATCAATTATGGAGACCGAAGCATTTCCAGGGGGATTATGTGGGTGCAGCCGGCCTTCGCGGAGATCTTCACGTATCACATGCTGGCAGGCAGTACCGCCGCCCTGCGGGACCCTTCTACCCTTTTGCTGGCACAAAGTGCAGCCACGGCCCTGTTCGGAAAAGCGGACCCGATCGGGAAGGTCATCCGCATCGACAATAAAATGGATTTCCGGGTAGGCGGGGTATATGAGGACCAGCCCTTCAACACCAGTTTCCACGAGGTGCAGGCCCTGCTGCCCTGGGACAACAAGGCTGCCGCCTGGTTAAATACCAATACCAATTGGGATAACCACAATTCTACGCTGTTTGTGCAGCTGGCCGATGGCGCTACGCCGGAACAGGCCACGGCGCGCATAAAAAACCTGCCCACGCCGCATATTACCGAATGTCTGGAAACGCTGCTGGCCGTCCCGCTGGACCGCCTGCATCTGCATAATGAGTCGGATGGCGAAGAGGGCCGGAACCGCATCCGGTTTGTCTGGCTGTTCGGGACGATCGGGGCTTTCATCCTTTTATTGGCCTGCATCAATTTTATGAACCTTTCCACGGCCCGCAGTGAGAAGCGCGCCAGGGAGGTCGGGATCCGGAAGACAATCGGATCGCTGAGGGGTCAGCTGATCGGGCAATTCCTCGGGGAATCCGTCTTAACGGTCTTGCTGGCCTTCGTCGTTGCTATGGGACTGGCGTACCTGGCTTTGCCGACCTTTAATAACCTTGCCGCAAAAGAAATGAGCCTGCCCTTGTTTAGCCCGGGGTTTTGGTTGGCAGCGATAGGCCAAGTGCTTTTGACAGGACTGCTGGCCGGCAGTTATCCTGCTTTTTATCTGTCGGCCTTCCGGCCAGTCAAGGTGTTAAAAGGGTCTTTCCGGGCTGGGCGTGGGGCCTCGCTCCCGAGGCAGGTATTGGTAGTGACGCAGTTCACCGTCAGCCTCTCGCTGATCATAGCGACCATTATCATCTTTCGCCAGATCGAATTAGGCAAGGACCGGCCGGTAGGGTACAACCAGGAAGGGCTCATCACTGTCGATATCAATACCGACTCCCTGCGCCAGCATTATGATGCCCTGCGCAATGACCTGTTGCATACCGGGCTGGTGGCCAACGTGGCCGAATCGTCTTATCCCACTACCGGGTTTTGGGATAATAATGAACTGCTATGGCCAGGGCAGACAGCCTATCAGAAAGAACTTGAATACCGCAATGTGACCGTTACTCCTGAGTTTGGGAAGACCGTAGGCTGGACTGTTCTGCAGGGCCGTGATTTCTCCCGGGATTATTCAACCGACATCGATGCGATGGTCGTCAATGAAGAGGCAGTGAAGGTCAGCGGGTTCAGGAACCCTATCGGTCAGCGGGTCAGCCTTTTTGACAAGCCGTTTACGATCATCGGGGTTGTGAAGAATATGCTGACCAATTCGCCTTACGAAAAGATTGAACCGGCCGTGTTCACGGAAACGGGCTATGTGTTGGCGATCACCGTCCGGATGCGTCCCGGCATGCCGATGCAGACGGCGCTGGCGGCTATCGAACCGGTCTTCAAGCGTTATAATCCAGCCAGTCCTTTCTTTTATCATTTTAACGATGAGGTTTACGCGCAGAAGTTCGCCGAAGAATCCCGGATGGGCCATCTGGCCACGATTGCGGCGTCGCTGGCCATTTTCATTTCTTGTCTGGGACTGTTCGGACTGGCGTCTTTCGTGGCGGAACAACGCACTAAGGAAATCGGGGTACGAAAGGTGCTGGGCGCAAGCGTGCTGACTCTTTGGGGGCTGTTGTCGAAAGATTTTGCGAAGCTGGTGGTCCTATCGATGTTCATCGCCATGCCGCTGGCCTGGTGGGCGATGCACGAGTGGCTGCAGAGCTATGTTTACCGTACGGCGCTATCCTGGTGGATCTTTGCAGCCGCAGGGGTGGGTATCCTGGTGATTACGCTGCTCACTGTCAGTTTTCAGTCGCTGAAGGCAGCTTTGATGAATCCCGTACGAAGTCTGAGGGCGGAATAGATCAGTTCAGGAATTTACCGGTATAGCTTTCTTTTACTTTCTTCAATCCTGCCGGCGGGCCTGCATATACCAGCGTACCGCCGCCGTCGCCGGCTTCGGGGCCGAGGTCGATGACCCAGTC
>PMUF01000150.1 GCA_003167015.1 Chitinophagaceae bacterium
CAGGGAAAACGCCAGCACGGCATAAGGCAGCATACCGATATAGAGGAAATAAGTTCCGAAGATGGCAGTGGACAAAAGGCCGAGGCTTCCTGCCAGTCCGTCTATTCCATCGATGAGGTTAAAGGAATTGATGACAACGATCACGGCAAAATAGGTCAGCAGGAGGCTAAACATTTCGGGCAGCTGATAAATTCCCAGGAAGCCATTCATGCTCCTGATCTGGATATTACCATAGTAGATGACGATAAATGCGGCCAGCACCTGGCCAATGAACTTCTTAATGGGGGAAATGATGAGAATATCGTCTTTGAGACCCAAGAAAAAAATGACGAAAGAGGCAGCTATAAAATATTGAATTTCAGCGTATTGTCCAAAGTGAATGGTCAGGAGACAGCCGAAGATGAAGCCGGCGAAAATACCGAGTCCGCCGAGCGGGGTGATGGGGAAATGATGCACTTTCCGGGCATCAGGCATATCGAACAGCTTTTTCATTTCAGCCACATTGATCACGGCTGGAATGGCAAGAAATGTAATGGTAAAAGAAATAGCTACAGAAAGTAGTACGTCAAACATCCGCCTTTTTTTTCGTGAACAAAAATATATTCTTTTTTCTAATAATGCCAGTAAATAACAATTACCTAATATTTTGAAACTTCTGCAAGTTTTGCGAGTTTTGCAAGTTTTGTGAATTTCGGCAACTTATAGGCCCGGTTTTGCGGGTGGGTTGATGACAAGGGGGAAGTAGCTCCAGGGAATGACAGAGGATCCTAAGCCGAAAGATAGTACAAAAGTTTAAAGAAGCCAAACAAAACCACTAGATTTGTTACCCAGAAACAATAAACAGTATCAAATGGCTGAGTTAAAAGCAATCGCTTCGCAAATCAGGCGAGACATCGTAAGAATGGTCCATGGCGCTCAGAGCGGGCATCCGGGAGGATCTCTCGGTTGTGCCGACTTTTTTACTGCGCTATATTTCAAGGTACTTACGCACGATCCTCATTTCCACATGGATGGGAAAAATGAAGATATTTTCTTCCTGTCTAACGGTCATATTTCCCCCGTATTTTATTCTGCCCTCGCAAGGTCAGGATATTTCGACATCAAAGAGCTTTCCAGTTTCCGCAAGATCAATTCCCGTTTGCAGGGTCATCCGACCACTCATGAGCATCTTCCGGGTATCCGGGTGGCCAGCGGTTCACTGGGCCAGGGAATGAGCGTCGCCATTGGCGCCGCGCTAAGCAAAAAACTCAATAACGATAAAAATATTGTGTATTCGCTACATGGTGACGGAGAGTTGGATGAAGGCCAGAATTGGGAGGCGATCATGTTCGCTGCTGCCCATAAAGTGGACAACCTGATCTCCACGGTCGACTGGAATGGCCAGCAGATCGACGGGACGACGAAATCGGTGATGGACCTGGGAAATATTCATGCGAAATTCGACGCTTTTGGCTGGACGACGCTGGAAACGAACGGGAATGATATGGATGAAGTCATCGCGACGCTGGATAAGGCAAGGAGCCTGACCGGGCAAGGCAAGCCTATTGCCATCATGATGCATACTGTCATGGGTAAAGGGGTGGATTTCATGGAAAATGATCACCACTGGCATGGCGTGGCGCCTAATGACGAGCAATTGGCGAAGGCGCTGGCACAGTTGCCGGAGACGCTGGGGGATTATTAAGTGCGGAGTTCGATGGGCTGGGCCGCCGCTTTGCGCGCGGGCAGCCAGGAGGCCAGGAGCGCCACGATAAGAATAGTGGTAAATACCAGCAGGAAATCCGTCGGGACCATTTTGACAGGATAATAATCGATCAGGAAGGACCCTCCCTGGAGGGGAATCAGTTTGAATTTCAACTGTAATTCGCATATAAGGGCCGCGAGCAGAATACCGGCCATACCGCCCATCACGGCGAGGAGTATCCCCTCACTGAGAAATATTTTCTGGACGAGCCCATTGGAGGCGCCGAGCGCCTTGAGCACGTGGATGTCTTTTTGCTTGTCCCAGACCAGCATAGTGAGAGCGCCTACCATATTGAAAGCGGCTACTACGAGGATGAGCGTCAGGATGATATAGATGACCCATTTTTCGGTGCCCATTACACTGTACAGCTTTTGGTTCTGCTGGTACCGGGTCTGTATCTGATAATCTTTGCCTAGGAGCTCTAGCAGGGCCTGCTGCACTTCGGTAACGCGGGCGGGATCGGTCACGGCCAGCTCTACTCCGCCATATTCATCGGGTTGGAGGCCCAGCATGCGTTTGACGAATTCAAGGTTGGTGATGACATAATGCCCGTCGAAGTCCTGCTGGATGACAAATACGCCTGCCGTCGTGATCTCTGAATGATTATAGGAGGCCAGCGGATCGACGGTATAGCTGGGGCCGCCTTTTCGAAAACTATACACATCCAGCGGCGCGGACAGATCGGCTTCTACGCCAAGACTATATTCGATCCCGGAACCCAGGACGGCCAATGGCTGATCGGCAGTGCCGGTCTCAAATTTCCCCCGGACGATTTTACCGGCTACGCCGGAAACTTTTGTAAAGTTGCTATCGACTCCTTTGAGATAGGGCGATGCGACGTTATCTCCATTCTCTATTACGGCCTGCTCTTCGACCACCAGGGATAAGGCGCGTACGCCATTCACGGCGCGCAACTGTTGTAATTGCCGGTCGTTGAGGATCAGGGTCTTGCCGCTGGAGGGGGTTATTTTGAGATCGGGATAGAAGCTGCTATACAAGGATTTCACGAGGTCTTCGAAACCGTTGAAGACGCTAAGCACCAAAATGAGTGCGGCGGCGCCGACGACAATGGCGCTCATGCTGACCCAGGCGATGATATTGATCGCATTGGTGGACTTCTTTGCGCGGAAATAACGCCATGCGAACAGGATGTTCATGCGCCGCCCTCCTCCGGAGGTTTCTCTTCTTTGAGTTTGCGGAACAGGGCGTCCATCCGGTCGGCATGGTCGAGGGTATCGTCGTGGAAATATTGCAATATGGGGATCCGGCGCAACTGGTGTTTGACGTGTTCGGCCAGGTCCCGTTTGATCTCCCAACTCCGGTCTTCGATCTTTTTCATGACGGCAGCCGTATCCTTTACCTGGAAAAGGCTGAGGTATACCCTGGCTTCCAGGAGGTCGGGCGTCACTTTTACGGCGGTAAGGGAAATGAGTCCCCCATCTATCATGCTGAGTCCCAGGCGTTGGAAGATACCACTCAACTCCTGCATCAGCAGGGCGCTTACCTGTTTCTGTCTTTTACCTTCTTGCATATTAACTTGTACAGTCAGCGACTTTAACATAAAACCCGAGCCGCGAAGCAATTATACGCTAACTTTACCCCCCAAATCTACGGCAACGGCATGAAGAAATTCTCGGTGATTTTTCAATATTTGTCCAGGTACAGGGGTAAGTTGGTGGTATACATGGTTTTTAATGTGCTTTCCATCATATTCGGGCTGATTTCATTGGGTATGCTAAGCCCTTTTCTCGATATCCTTTTTAACAATGCTCCTTCCGGTACCCCGCCGGCAACGATCAATACCCATGCGATCGGGGGACTGAAAGATGTGCTGCTGCATGTGGCGCAAAGGTATGACAAGCCGACCCTGCTGATCGTCATCTGTATATTGATTGTCATCAGCACTTTCCTGAAGAATCTCTTTTATTACTGGTCCTCGTATATCTCCTCTCCTATACGCAGCGCGACGATCACTTTCCTGCGCAATGATGTCTATGCCAAGATACTTGCCTTACCGATCGGCTATTTTACGGAAAGAAGGAAGGGCGACCTTATTTCGCGGATGACCAATGACATTTACGAGATCGAGTCTTCCGTCGTCAGTACGCTGGAGGGGTTGATCAAGGACCCGTTGACGATCATCGGCTACCTGGCGTATATGATCTATCTGAGTCCTACTTTGTCGCTATTCCTGCTGATCCTGCTGCCATTGACCGGTTTTATGATCGGCCGTATCAGCCGGACCCTGAAACGCCAGTCGCAGGATGCCGCCGTGCGGCTGGGCGAGAGCCTGTCGGTGCTCGATGAAACGCTAAGCGGAATCCGGATCATCAAGGGTTTTGGAGCCGAGGCGCTGATGAAGCTGAAATTCTTCAAGATCAATGACAGCCTGTTCCATATCCGCAACAAGATGAATGCGCGGCGTGACCTGGCCAGCCCCCTGACTGAGACACTGGGGGTAATCATCCTGACCATTATCCTGTACTTCGGCGGCATGTTGATATTCCGCAACGGCGGCAAGGGTTTCTCGGGTGGTGACCTCATCGCCTATATAGCCGTGTTCGCGATGCTGATCAACCCCGCCAAGACGCTATCCACTTCAATCTTCAATATCCAACGTGGGGCGGCCGCGATGACGCGGGTAGAAGACCTGCTGAACGCGCCGGTCAGCATTCAAGACGATCCGAATGCGAAAAAGCTGGAGACGTTCCAGACCCAGATCGAATTCCGCCATGTCAGCTTCTCCTACGACGACGCCGGTATCCTGGATGATATCAACCTGGTGATCGAAAAAGGGAAGACGGTGGCGCTGGTGGGTAGTTCAGGCGCAGGCAAGTCTACGATGGCGGACCTGGTGCCCCGATTCCATGACGTGATGGGAGGTGAGCTGCTGATCGACGGGATCAATATCAGGGATTACTCGCTGAAATCGGTGCGGGAGCAGATGAGCATCGTTACGCAGGAGCCGATCCTTTTCAACGATACTATTGCGGCAAACATTTCGCTCGGCAAGCCGGATGCTACTTTGGAAGAGATAGAGCGTGCGGCAATGATCGCCAATGCGCATAATTTTATCGTCCAGAAAGAGGATGGTTACAAGACCAATATCGGCGACCGGGGCAGCAAATTAAGCGGCGGCGAACGGCAGCGACTGACGATAGCCCGGGCCGTGCTGAAGAATCCGCCGATCCTGATCCTGGACGAAGCCACTTCTTCCCTGGATACGGAGAGCGAACGGCTGGTACAGGATGCCATCAATAAAATGATGGAGCACCGGACGAGTATCGTGATCGCTCACCGGCTGAGCACCATCCGGCATGCCGATGAAATAGTCGTACTGCAAAAAGGGAAGATCGTGGAGCGCGGAACGCATGATGAGCTGATGCAGCAGCGGGGGTTTTATCATAAGCTGGTGGAGATGCAGGAGGTGAAGTAGGTGGTCTTGAGGCGACACAAACATAATCCGGTCGATCCGGATTAATAAGCCTACCTTACAGAGACAGCTCATTCAAAAACACGCAAAAATGATCTCCCTTTTCTATGTGACAATCTTTATCCTTCCGATCGTCGCTATCCTCTCCGTCGTTTTCTACCTGCTTCTTAAACAGAATAGTCATACTGAATTATACAGCGAAGGACTGCGCGATGAAAATGACGGCCGCTATGAAAAAGCGCTGCACAAATACGAAGATGCATTAAGCGAGATCCGCAAGCTCCGGCTGGACGACAAGTTCGGTCACAAGATTGCTGCACGGATCAGGGTTCTCCGCACAACCATCGAATACGAAAACAATTTCCAGCACAGTCATAGCGATCCCTCATGAATATATTAATCGTCGCCACCTCGCACACCCAATTGGGCGACACCGGACGCAAAACGGGTCTCTGGCTCGAAGAGCTTGCTTTTCCTTATTATATCTATAAAGATGCCGGTGCGACGATGGTGCTGGCCAGTCCCCAGGGCGGCCCAGTTCCACTGGACCCGAAGAGTGAATCTATCCTTGCCTCGACGCCTACCATCCGAAAATTTCAGAAAGATCCGGAAGGTATCTCGCTGTTAGCACATTCCCTGCCCCTGGCGGAGGTGAAAGCAGACGATTATGACATGGTCTATGTAGGCGGCGGCCATGGGGCTTTATGGGATTTCCCGGGCGACCGGTCGCTTGCGTCATTACTCGACCATTTTATCGCACAGCAAAAGGTCATCGGGCTGGTCTCTCATGGCGTGGCCGCGTTACTGGCGCTACAAAATAATTCGACCGGCGAACCTCTCGTTAAAGGGCGGCATCTTACCGGCTTCAGCAACAGTGAACAAAAGGTCGTTGGATTGACGGACGTCGTACCTTTTTCACTGGAATCAAGACTTGTAGCCGACGGGGCCATTTACACCAAGGGCGATGATTTCAGAACCCATACAGTGACAGACGGCAAAATTATCAGCGGTCAAAACCCGATATCCTCGTTAGAGGTCAGCCGGAAAATGCTGGCGCTGCTGAAGGAGTCCACGAAGGGGGTCGTCGCCGCGCGGCCGTAAGGCGCCGCCTAAAGATCATCGTCTGCATCGTCCTCGTCTTCCTCATCGCCGGGGCTACGGTTGCCCCCGCTCTTACTACCCACCTGCTCTTGCTCACGGTCCATTTCTTCGATAGCAATAGGACGTGGCGAATCATCACCAATCAAATAACGGGAGAAATAATCTGCCGTACGCCACCAGAAGTATTCGGTCATCTCGCCATACGCATGGCGCTGGCCGGGAAGAAGGACGAAATCGAAGCGCTTGTCGGCCTTGATGAGGGCATTCGCCACCCGGATCGTGTTGCCCGGATGGACATTATTATCGATATCGCCGGTACACAATAGCAGATGGCCCTTGAGGTTCTTTGCGATGTCGGGATTCTTTTCGATGGAATACTGAAAGGTGGTGTCACCCTTGTCGCTGACCATTTCCTTTACGCCATGATGTTTTTCGCTCCACCACCTATTATAAATAGAATTGTCGTGGTTGCCCGATTCGGATACCGCCACTTTGAAGAAGTCGGGATAGACCAGCATGGC
>PMUF01000580.1 GCA_003167015.1 Chitinophagaceae bacterium
CGCCGATGATGACGATGGCGAGAGGTGAATACAACGGATTACTCTCCGCGACGAGGGGGATCAGACCGCCGATGGCCGTGAGGGTTGTCAGGATGATAGGTACGAAGCGGGTCTCGCCTGCCTCCTCGATCGCCTCGTCCAGGCCCATACCATTCCGGCGCAGTTGATCGGTATAATCGACCAGCAGAATGGAGTTCTTCACTTCGATACCGATGAGGGCAATGATGCCGATAACGGCGACGAAGGAGAAGGTGTTGCCGGAGATCAGCAGGCTGAGCACAGCCCCGATGATACCCAGGGGGACCACCGACAGCACGATCAGGGTACTCCGGAAGGTTTTGAATTCCAGGATCAGCACGCCCAGGATACCGAATAAGGTGATCAGCATGATCGCGCCGATGCCGCCAAAACTATCCTGTTTGCTCTCCACCTCGCCGGCCGCTTTATAGCCTGTCCCTTTGGGAAAAGTCATCTTATCAAGCCGGCTGATCACCCCGGCTGTCACCTGGGTGGTGTTATAGCCACTGCGAACAAAGGCGGTAATGGTCGTATAGCGGTCCCGGTCATAGTGATGGATGCTGGTGGGTGAGCTCTGCAGGCGGATGTCAGCCAGCTGGCTTAGCGGGATGGAGGTGCCGGTAGTAGAGTTGACCAATACTTTACCCAGTGCATCGATAGTCTGACGTCCTGTACGAGGCAGGCAGACGTTGATATTATAGTCGTCATCCTTGTCATCGTCTTTCCGGAATTTGCCGATATCCAAACCGGTGACGGCCAACCTGACTGTCCTGTCTATCTCATTGACGGGTACGCCCAGGATACCGGCCTTTTCTTTGTTGACCGTCACTTTGATATCCGTATTCAGTGTCGTCAGCTCGTTGTTGACATAGATCGTCCCTTCCGTATGTTTCAACAGGTCTTCGACGCGAAAAGCAAGACTGCGCAAGGTGTCGAGGTCTTCGGAGAAGAGCCGGATAGCGATCGGCGCTTCTATCGGCGGTCCCTGTTCGAAATCCTTGACTTCGATCTTTGCGCCGGGGTAGTCGCTGAACTGCTGCCGGAGAGAATCGATGATCTGTCTTTTGCGGACCGGCGACGTCTCATTCAGCTGGACGAACAGCTGGGCGTAGTTGCTGATCTCATTCTGCGGGATAATATTGTAGTAGATACGAGGGTTGCCGCGACCGACATTGGTAGCGTAATTCTTCAGCCCCGGTAAACCATCAAGATGCCGTTCGACATACCGTGCCACGGAATCCGTGCCGGAAAGGCTGGTACCCAGCGGGGTCGAAATATTGACCAGGAACTGCGGTTTTTCGGAGGCAGGGAATACACTGAACCCTACCCTTGGAATCAGCAGCAGGCAGCCGACAAAAATACCCAGGGCCACCAGCAGAGTAACGACGGGGCGGGCAATGGCGGTATGCAGCAGCCGGCGGTAAGAGCCGTTGATCAGGCGGTGAAGGCCGCGGAGGAAGAGATTGCCTGCGGGATTTTCATGCGGGCTGAGAATGCGGCTGGAGAGAAAGGGTACGATGGTGAGTGATACGAAGAGTGAAGCCAGCACGGTAGTGACGACGGCTGCCGGCAGACTGCGGATAAAATCACCGGCCCCTTCAGGCAGGAACATCAGTGGCAGGAAAGCAAATATCAGGGTAGCCGTACAACCCAGCACGGCCAGGCCGATCTGTCGTGTTGCGGCCATAGCGGCCTCTTTACGGGCATAGCCCAGCCGCAGATAGCGTTCGATATTCTCCACGACGACGATGCTGTCATCGACCAGCAGACCCAGTGCGACAACCATACCCACAATGCTGAGCTGGTTGATGGTATAATGGAAAAGATCGAGCAGGAAAAGACCGATGAGCAGGGACAGAGGAATGGAGATCATTACAACAATCGAGGCACGGGGCCCCAGCGGCAACAGCGTGATCATCACCAGCAGGATGGCGATGCCGAAATCCCTGGTGAAATGCGAGAGGCGGGTGCGGACGCTCTCCGCGTTGTTGAAGCTCTTGACATACCGGATGGAAGGCGGCAATTCCGAGGCAAATTTTTCGAGGACGGGGTTCATCTCTTTTTCAACTGCGAAGATGTTGGTGCCGGACTTGGCGCTGGCAGTGACGAAGACGGCCCGTTTGCCATTGAGGCGACCGATATAGCTGGGATCTTCATAACCGAAATTCACCTCCGCCAGGTCTTTTACGTAGACGATCTTACCATCTGTACCGCTGACGATCGTATTTCTTATTTCGTCAACCGTCTTGTAATCGCCGCTGGTCTTGATATTAAATTTCCGTTCGCCCATTTCGACGCTGCCTCCGGGGATATTGACATTTTCCCGTTGGATGGCCTGCAAGACCACATTCAGGGGGATATGGTTCTGGGCGAGTTTTTCCAGGTTAAGGGAGATCCTGACCTGCTGGCGGGGGAATGCCCAATGGTCGACATTTTTAAGGGTCTTTATTTTTTCCAGTCTTTCTTTCAATTCCCTGCTCCATTTTTCCAGGTCGCGGTAAGGAGCCGTTTCGCTAAGCAAAGCTACCTGCAGGATGTTGACATCCGACGGTCTTTGGCGTTGGATATCGAGGCTGGTCAAATCGTTCGGCAATTCGCCGCGAATGGCATTGATCTCGCGGACCACGTCCTGGTATTTTTTATCGGGGTCCATCTCGTATTTAAACTCGATCTGGGTGACGGCCAGGCCGTCGTCGATGGTGGACCGGATACGTTTGACATCATCCATTTCGTTCAACCTCCGTTCGATGGGTTTGACAACGAGCTGCTCCATGTCCCTGGGGCTGGTACCCGGATAAATGGCGACTACGGTGAA
>PMUF01000588.1 GCA_003167015.1 Chitinophagaceae bacterium
CCAAACCCCTGACTATTACGGTGCGGCCTTTGCCCGACGAGAACAAACCATCGAATTATAATGGGGCGGTAGGTAGTTTTTCCGTGGAAGCTTCGCTGGCAAACAAAAATGTGGCCGCACAGGATGAAGCGACCCTGCACATAGTGGTAAAGGGGAAAGGTAATCTGCCGGTCATTAATGCGCCTGTCGTTGATTGGCCTGCCGGTATCGAGGCCTTCGATCCTACCGCCAAAGAAGATGTCAACAAGACGGTGGTCCCAATGAGCGGTACCAAATCTTTCGATTACGTATTTACAGCTAAAACGCCGGGACATTATACTATTCCCGCCGTTAATTTTTCCTGGTTCGATCCTTCCTCCCAGACCTATAAAACAGCGGGCAGCGAACCCCTGGATCTGCAGGTAGCGCCTTTGGCCGGGAAACCCCGGTCTTCTACCCATCCGGGCCTTACCGTGGCTGCACCTTCAGCAGGTGAGTGGCTGCAGCATTTTATCCTGGACCACCTGCTATGGTTGTTGAGCGGCCTGCTGCTGTCCGGAGTCATCGTGTTCTTCTATTTATGGAGACAAAACCCTCGCCTGAAAAAGAATGGCGATCCTGGGAATAAGGAGACAAAGAACGCCAAAGAAGGCGCTAAGGAGATAGGGAAACGCGTTCAAAGCAGTGGAAGATCTAACGCACCTATAGCACAGCAGTGGCAGGAATTGTCGGCGACGCGGCAGGAAGAAATCGGTCAGACAGATCTCAGTGGAGCTTCTTCGGCAGCGTATCTGCCCGTATCTGCTCCCGTCGACCCGCTGCTGGACGCCCGGTCTTTCTTTGACAATGGTGATTATAAAGCTTTTTACCGGGAGGTCAACCGCGCTGTCTGGAAGGCGATCGGAAAGAAATTGGAGTTGCCGTCCAGTGAGCTTAACAAGCAGAATTGCGTCCGGCTGCTGCAGCTGCGCGGCTGGGATGCGTCGTCTATTCTTTCGCTGGAAAATATCCTGAATGAATGCGAGATGAGTCTTTATACGCCGAATTACGATACGTATAATATGCAGCAGCTGCTGCGACAAGCCGAGATGGTACTGGTCAGGCTCTGCTGACCGGGACCATCAGTCCGAAGGACAGACATAGGCCCAACTCTGGGCATCGAAGGTGCCCAAAGCCGAGAACCAAACCTATTCAGTGTATTTATACCCCACCCCTCTCACCGAATGAAAATACTTCGGGTGCCGACTGTCTTCTTCAAAATATTTGCGGAAGGTCAACACAAAATTATCGATCGTCCGGGTCGTGGGATAAACATTATATCCCCAAACGGCCTGTAAGATCTTTTCACGAGGGACGACTTCATTCCGGTTCTCGATCAGCAGCTTCAGCAGCATGGATTCTTTCTTGCTCAGCTGAATACGCCGGCCGTCTTTGATAGTGGCTTCCTGCGCTTTGAAGTCTATCGTATTCTTACCGAAAGAATAAAGGTCGCCGGAAGAATCCTTGTCCTGCATCTTCTTATTCTTGTCGATCAGCTTCTGGATCCGCAACAACAACTCCTCGAGGTTAAAAGGTTTGGTAAGGTAATCATCCGCGCCTTTGCGAAGGCCCAATACCCGGTCGGCACTGGCATTCTTCGCGCTCAGAATGAGGATCGGCACGTCATTGTTCTGAACACGGATCGTCTCGGTGACACTGATACCATCCACTCCCGGCAGCATGACGTCCAGGATAAGGAGGTCGAAATATTCCGATTGAATCGCTTTCAGCGCCTGCGAGCCGTCAAAGGCCGAGGTGATCTCATATCCCTCCAGCTCGAGATTCAGCTTGAGGGCTTCGTGAAGATTTTCTTCATCTTCGACCAGCAGGATGGAGATTTTTTGGCTCATATCATCAAAGGTATGCCCCCAAGGGCTTTTTATGCCTCAGGGACTAAAATGTGACGGTAAAATTACTGCCGGCAGGCGAATTGTCGGTGACTTTCAGGGTGGCCTTATGATCATCGGCAATTTTGCGGCACAAATACAGGCCTAGTCCGGTGCCTTTCGTCTGACGGGTAGACTCCTGGCCGCTGCGGTAAAATTTGGCGAAGATCTTTTTCTTTTCCTCATCGGGGATACCCGGCCCCTGGTCTTTGACGGACAGCAGGATATGACGGCCCTTTTTTTCCAGTGTAAGGGCAATAGGGGCGTCCCGCGGAGAATATTTAAGGGCATTCTCCAGCAGGTTGCTGACCAGCAGCTGCAGCAGGAAGGAGTCGCCGATGACTGTCGCGTCGGGTTGGATATTGGCCGTCCATTCCCGGTCGGGGAAGCGGCTGCGATAATCCCGGAGACAATGCTCCGAGAGGTCGGAAAGGTCCAGGGCCTCTTTCGTCGGGACATAACCGCCACCTTCCAGTTGTGACGCGATGAGGATATTATTGGCCAGCGTATCCAGCCGGTTTGTCTCCTGCAGTGCCGTCCGGATGATTTTCTGCTGCTTTTCCCCGTCGAGTTTGTGTTTGATGAGGGTTTCCAGGTTGAGCTTCGTAACGGCGATCGGCGTTTTCAATTCGTGGGTGACGGCCATCATAAAGTTCTGCTGTTGGAGCTGCAGCCGGATCTGGCGGCGCACTTCCCGGTAGACAAAGAGGGCTCCCAGCAGGATAAGAAACAGGAAGGTGCTGCCTTCGCCGATATATTGAGCGGTCTTTTTCCTTTTGTCCTCCAGGATACCTGCCCGTTGTACGGCAAAGCTGGGATCGGCGGGTTTCAGCTGTTCAAGCCGGTAATCCGACATCTTCCGGCTCTGGTGCTCCAGCTCGATGAACCAGAAGGCGAGGCCTATGACAATATAGGCCAGCAGCACCCAGTAGACGGTGATGGCAACAGCCAGTCTTTGTTTTTTAAATAGCATATAATAAATGCCGGGGTCTTTTGGTCACTATAGCGACGGGACCTTCTCTATGCGGACCCCTACATTCAACACATGTTTCAGGGGGTCCTCCCGCATGATCTGCTCAAGGGTGAAAGAGTAGACGCCGGGATGATCGAATTTTGTCAGGTGTTGGATCTCGATGCGATGCTCGTAGATATCGTCCATGCCGGAGCCCGTCCAGCCCTTTTCGTTGTCGGCAAGCGAAAGGTCATAGCGTTCGCTGCGGCTGGCGGTGTCCCCCGGCTGCCTGACCGTACCCCTGATCCAGATATTGTTATAGTTGTACGCATCCGTATGCCGCAAAACCAGGAATACATTGTAACGATTGACGGTGTCCTGCGGGCTGATGTCAAAGCTGATCGTAGGCCGGAAGTTACTTTCCCATTGCTGGCCGGGCAGGGATATATCCTTTTCAAAGACGTCCGAAGGAAGAGAACAGGCCGACCAATGAAGGCAACAGGCGATCAACAGGATAGAAATGTACCGAAAATGCGTTTTCAATGAAAAATTATTTACAATAAAGATAAAACGTATTTCCCGCACATTATAATACATTCAACACCTGTTCCTTCGCTTTTTCCAGTTCGTCCTTCATCAGGACCACACATTGCTGAATGGTGGAGTCATATGCTTTGGAACCTGTCGTATTGATCTCACGACCGATCTCCTGCAGGATAAAAGATAATTTCTTCCCCTTGCTGTCTTCCCGCTCCTTCAGGATGGATTTGAAATACTCACAATGGTTCTTCAGCCGCACCTGCTCTTCGCTGATGTCTATCTTTTCTATGTAATAGATCAGCTCTTGTTCCAGCCGGTTCCCATCGTAATTCTCCTTGCCGACCTGTTCTTCCAGCAGCTTTTTAATGCCTTCCCGGATCTTCACCTGCCGCAGCGGCTCCAGTTTGGTCACTTCTTCCTGGTGACGGAGGATATTGTCGATGCGGAGGAGCAGGTCTTCCTCCAGCGACGCCCCTTCATTGAGGCGATGGGCATTGAGGTCTTCTATGGCCGCGAGGATAACTTTTTCGAATTGTTCCCACTCAGCGTCCGTCAATGTATCGCTGGTAGGGGTAATGACTTCCGGTAATTTGACGAGCGTACTGAGGATGTTGGAGGGATCCAGTTGCAACTCTCCCGACAGATCGGCCAACGCTCTGTAATAGGCTTTGGCGAGATCGGTGTTAATGCTGACTGGTTTGGCGTTGCCTGTCTGTTTGAGGCTGATGGTACAGTCCAGCGATCCCCGGCCCAGTTTTTCAGACAATATTTTCCGGATGGGGAACTCGAATGGTCTCAGGAAGCCCGGTAATTTCAACTGGAGTTCGAATTGCTTGCCATTCAGCGATTTGACATCTACCTGGAAAGTTTTATCACCTACCGCCTGTTCAGCGCGTCCAAAGCCGGTCATCGATTTTAACATAGTGACGTATTTTTTGGAAAGTTAGCGATTCCTTTTGGCAAACAGCAATGCATCGATCTCCTTCCCGGTCAATGACCGCATTTCCCCTGGCCCCATATCGCCCAGCGTCACGCCTTCGATCCGGTACCGGATCAGTCGTAACGTTGGAAACCCTGTCTGGGCGGTCATTTTACGAACCTGTCTGTTCTTCCCTTCTGTCAGGACCAGGCGCACCCAACTGGTTGGGATCTGCGCACGATAACGGATAGGCGGATGACGCTCCGGCACCCGGGGCGAGGCAATCGGCTCTGCCTTGCAGGGCTTAGTCAGATAAGCCCTGCCATCGACGGTGATCGGTACGCCGCCTTCCAGTTGATGGAGGGCGACAAGGCCGATGGCGCCTTCCACCTGTACCCAATATTCCCGTTCATGTGAGAAGGCCGGGTCCAGCAGACGATGGTTGAGAGCACGGTCATTGGTAAGGATCAGCAGGCCTTCACTGTCGAAATCCAGCCGGCCGACAGGATAGACATCGGCGGGCACCGGGAAGAAATCTTTCAATACCTTCTTCCCTTCCTGGGAAGAAAATTGTGAAAGGACCTGGAAGGGTTTGTATACAATATAGTATTGGTGCACGTTTGAGCGGTTTGTATCTGATCCTGAGCGATGGATCGAAGGCTTTTATTCAAAAGAAAAGCCCGGTGAAAACACCGGGCTTCAATATATGGATGGGTTAGTAAGTACCGGGAAATAAATTTCCCTACACAATATTAAAAATAATTTTCTCTATCAGGAAAAATTTTACAACAAATTTTATTCGATTTTATTCACATTTTTTTTTGGCATGTGGAAAAGGACAATGTTTGGTCCGCGCTTCCGGGGTAACTTCGCGCAAATTCTTTGCTATGCAATTTCCTTCTCCCGTCTCTGTTCAATGGTTGGCCGGTTTCCTGGGGGCTGAGCTGATAGGTAATAAAGATGGCCACGCTACCGGCATCAATGAGATCCATAAAGTAGAGAAAGGCGATCTCGTTTTTGTCGATCATCCTAAATA
This sequence comes from Chitinophagaceae bacterium, assembly GCA_003167015.1. GTDB lineage: Bacteria > Bacteroidota > Bacteroidia > Chitinophagales > Chitinophagaceae > Puia. The sequence goes on from PMUF01000588.1 coordinate 5,352, forward strand.
TTATGATACCTGTATCCGGTCGGCCGCCAGTTTCATCATCATTAACAAAGTGGTAGAAGTCCCGCAGGGAAAGGCTTTGCTGGTGGTTGACCAGCCGTTCGATGCCTATCTTGCCATCGTTCGCCACTTCCGCCCTTTCGAACCGGCTACCGGCATGATCAGTGACTCCGCCGTCATCGGAAAAGACACTTATGTCTCTCCAAACGTATTTATCGGGCACCATACGACCATTGGAAAAAACTGTCTGATCCATCCCAACGTGACGATCCTCGACCATTGCGTCATTGGCGATCACGTCATCATCCAGGCGGGAACTGTCATTGGTTCCGATGCCTTCTATTACAATGGCAAAAAGGACCGGGACGTATGGTACAGAAAAATGGAGAGCTGCGGCCGGGTAGTGATCGGGGATTATGTGGAAATAGGGGCTAATTGCACCATCGACAGGGGCGTTAGCCATGACACCGTCATCGGCGCGGGCACCAAGATGGACAATCTCATCCATATCGGTCATGATACAGTAACCGGGAAAAATTGCCTGTTCGCCGGTCAGGTCGGCATTGCCGGTGCAGTGGATATTGGCAACGGCGTCATTCTATGGGGCCAGGTCGGTGTCAGTAAGACCCTGAAGATCGGGGACAATGCCGTCGTTTATGCACAAAGTGGCGTGCCTTTCTCCCTGGAAGGAGGCAAAACGTATTTTGGCTCTCCCGCGGAGGACGCAAAGATTAAAATGAAGGAATTGGTCTGGATCAAGCGCATTCCCGAGTTATGGAAGAAAGTTGTGGGATAGTCTATTGCGGCGGCAGATAATCGTACGGCAGCAGCTCGGCCAGCTTCTTCCATGACCAGTACCCTATATTCGTGACATCCGACTGATCGTAGAAATACCCGTTCTCCTCAATCACGAAGCCATTGAGGATATCGATAGCAGAGATCTGGACCTGCGTAGTTAACGGAAATTTACGTTCTGCCAGATACTTTTTATCTGGCGCCTGTGCCGTATAGCTTACCCTGAGGCGACCCTGGATATTGATCTCCACATCCCCGCTGTCCATCGAATAGAACCTCGGATCATAAGGATTGGTCACCCGCTGCATTTTATTGTTGTCACTACTGTCGGCCAGTTCCAGTACATATCCTTCATCATCCAGGGTGCTGTCATACCAGCTGCGGATAAAATGCAAACGCGACCCGGCATAGCTATTCAGCCGGTTTTGCTGCCAGGTCTGCTTCTGCTCGGGGGTGCCCTCCAGTTCTTCGAATAACGGATACCCGGTATAGCTGCTGATATTCGTACCGAAATAGTTGACGAAAGAGTCCAGCTGATATTTTATTCTGTAGCCGAGGGCATTATTGGTAATGACCAGCGGCGAATCTGCCTTAACCCGCAGTTTGTTCCGTAACTTATAGTAATAGAATTTCAGCACTTCTTTGTTTTCCAGCACACATTGACCGGCATTCGGAGTCGTTCCAATAAAATTGTCCAGGAAGAATTGACCGTATTTGGCCCAGCCGTCCGCTACCTGCGCGCTGCCTGTAACGACCGCCTGTTCCAGGCTCTTATCCTGTTCCTTCAGGGTGATGGTCAGCGTATCCGTTTCTTTGTGGTCTTTTCCAATGCGGACAGACTGCGTTTCATACCCGGTGTAGGATATGACCATATCGTATCCGCCATTGGCCAGCCGGAGATGAAAACTACCGTCATTTTTCGAGAGGGTGCCGATGGTGGTATTGGTACAAAAGACCGAGGCGCCCGTCAGCGGCTGACCGGATTTGTCGACGACCTTACCGTCTATGCTGAAGGTCTTATCCTGGGCAAAACCGGCGAGTGAGAAAAAAAGAACGACAATGGACAAAAGGAAGGGCCGTAGTTGGTTCATGGATATCGTTTTGATCTGTTAAGATAACCAACCCTGCCGTAATTCGGAAGTGCTAACAGGATTTTAACATCCCGGATACCCGTGACGCCACCGCCTTCGCTCAGGTCACGGATGCCCGTGACGGCCGGTTATGGTTGCCCTGCATGCCGGTAGGCCTGGCAGGCACCCCTGATGGTCTCTTCCAGTGGAGTGAAACGGAACTCTGGCAGCTGTCGGAGGATCTTGCTATTGTTGAAGAAAGTGCGGCTCGCAGCGACGCGGGCGCTCTCCCGCGTAAGCAACGAAGGTTTGCCATTCAAAAGGGACTTGACCTTTTCCACCCGCCATGCCATACCCGCCAGGAAAGGCGTGGCTTCACGGGAAGGAGGTTTTTTCCCGAACTCCCTGGCCATGGTCGTAAACAAATGCCGGAAGGACCAGTTATCGCCGTTGAGGATAAAACGCTGACCGCTGACATTGGTCTCCAGCAGCCGGACAATGGCTTTGGCCGTATCGGTGACATCCACGAAACCGTTGATGCCCTCGGTATACCAGGGGAATTCCCGCCAGGCATTGCGAAACAGGCCGCAGCTGCCATGATTCCAGTCCCCATAACCCAGCATAGTGCTGGGATTGACGATGACGCCGCGTAATCCCTCACCGATACCGCGCCAGACCTCCATCTCCCCATAGAATTTGCTGACGGCGTAATGGGTATTGTACTTGTTGTCCTCCCAGCTTTTTTCTTCCGTCACTTCGCTGCCATTCGTCATTCTGCCCAGGGCAGCCACGGAACTGACATGGACGAAACGCGGAACCTGCCGCGTGAGGGCGGCATTGACGACATGAGCGGTACCGTCGATATTGACGCTGTACAATTCCCGGCGGTCCTTTTTCAGATAGGACACTTTTGCCGCGGCATGGATGACTGCGTCTACTCCCGCCATGGTGTCTTCGAGGCCGAGAGGATCGCGGATATCGCAGTACACCCATTCCACCTTTTCCCGGATCGCGTCAGGCAGAAAAAAAGGCATCGGCCCGTTGCGATGGATAGCCCGAACTGTATAGCCATTCCCGATCAACTCGCTGATGATGTAAGCGCCGAGAAAGCCGGTGCCCCCTGTGACCAATACCATTCCTCTAGTGTCTTTGGCGTTAAAATTATTCATACCGGTAGTATCCTTTGCCCGTCTTTCTTCCCAGAGCCCCTTCCTGCACCTTTTGCTGCTGGATCGGGGAAGGCTTCAGCCTTTCGGGTTGGCCCATTGCTTCGTATACTGAGATGCTGACTGCATAATTGATGTCATTGCCGATCAGGTCCATCAGCCGGAACGGGCCCATCCTGAAACCCGAGGCCACCATGAGCGCGTCGATCGTTTCGGGATCGCTGAGTCCCTCTTCCAGCAGCCGCAGCGCCTCCAGGTAATAGGGACGGGCCACATGGTTGACGATAAAGCCGGGGGCATCCTTACAACGCACCGGCGTCTTGCCCATTTGCCGGGCTACCTGCATAACCGTTTGGGTGGTTTCTTCGGCCGTGTGCTGCGTATGCACGACCTCCACCAGCTTCATCAACAGTGCCGGATTGAAAAAGTGCATGCCGGCAAAACGCCCGGGACATGGGACTCGTGCGGCAAGGACATCCAGCGAAAGAGAAGAAGTATTGGAGGCAAGGATCGTCTTTGGGTCATTGACTGAGGCTAACCGAAGAAAAAGATCCAGCTTGATATCCGGCTTTTCGACAATCGCTTCGATGATCAGATCGGCAACGCAATCCTCTACCCGGTGGACGAAAGACAGCCGATCCAGGACAGCCTGCTGTTCTGTGGACGTCAGCTTGTTTTTTTCCCTCAGCGACGCCAGGCTTTTTTCGATGGCGGCGCGGCCTTTCGCTACCATCCCGGCATCTA
>PMUF01000582.1:0-7648 GCA_003167015.1 Chitinophagaceae bacterium
ACAAATTATTTTTGAAAGGTAAAGGTTATTGGCACTGTGCCAGCATCGTTTCGGCCTGTTTTTGGCCCCAGTGAGGGAATAAAGGTTGCGGCTGGGCAGATTTGAAAAGGGCTACAGATTTTTCGAAAAGGGGTTTGGCCTTATCCTTGCCACCGCCGAACTGGGTAGGGGTATTGAACAGGCTCATGCCCTGGAGATAGTACAGGCGGGGGTTATTGGGATCGGCTGCCAGGCCTTTCTGCAGCGCCTCAGAGGCATCTTTACCGTTGGTCATCCAACGGGACTGCGGATCGACGAGCATCTGCTGGGTAGCCGACATATTCTCTACAGCGTAAGTTTCGGCGTTCTTTTGAATCGCCTCTCCCTTGGCCAGGTAGGCATTGATCTTTTGGGAATTGGCGTCCTTGTCTTTGACGTCGGGCATCCAGCCGATCCAGGTCTGGGCCAGGGCAGCATAGTAATAGGGCAGCCATTGCGTTTTTTCGGCATCGCCGATACGGTCGAAAGTTCCGGCAAGGCTTTCTAACTGATCCATGGTCGTGGCGGAATCCAGCAGGGCGATATTCTTTTGCATGGCCTGGGTGTACTTGTCCGATTGCGCCTGCGTAGCAAGGCCGAGTCCGATGAGGAGGGCGAAGAAAAACAGAAAATGCGCTTTGGAAAATTTAGCGCATTTTCTGTTAATGGCTAATGTCTGTCCTTCGGACAAGACGCTGGAAGCGTCTTTGGAGAGTGTCTTTTGCATGATTGTAGTTTTTATATATTTATAAATTATTATTGATGGCATCCTGTGACCGGTCGACGCCCCAGCTAATGAAGCAACCGACGAAATAGAACCGCGTAGCCGGCGGCGTGATAGCCTGCTTATAGAGGCCGCTGTACGAAAAATTATACCCATATACCGCATTATAACCCAGCACATTGCTGACGCTGGCAAACCACACGACGAAGGTCTTTGCCTTGGGGTTGCTGAAGCTGGGTACATATTCCGCGCTGAAATTGAGGCTGTTGTAATCTTTGGTCTTACCACTCTCCGCGAGATAGTATTTATTAGTACTGTCGAGGATAAAGTTATAATAGGGCCGGCCGGTCGCGAAGCTATAGGTGAGATTGACGCCGGACCTGATCTTGGTAAAGAAACGCTTCATGACGATGGAAGCGGTGTGGGTGGCGGCGAAGCTGGGCATCAGCTGTTCGGTATAATTGAGATAATTACGCTTGGTATCCAGGTAGGAATAGCTGATCCAGTAGTCGAAATTCTTGATGGATTTCTTATCGCGCCAGAAAAGTTCGAATCCTTTGGCATAACCGGTGCCGGTATTATTAAAACTGGAAAAGAAATAATTGACGGGGACGGTCTTGATGAGGTCCTGGTATTGTTTGTAATAGGCTTCGATACGGAAGATCCTGTCCTTGGTCATCTTCTGGTAATTGATGATGTAATGCGTCGCTTTGGTAAAGCCGAGATTGGGGGTAAAGAAAAGCTGGCTGTTCTCCGGCTTCTGGTAGAAAATGCCATAGGCCAGGGATACCTGGGCATCCGCGCCGGTGCGGTAAGCCAGGGATACTCTCGGGGCAATATCCGACTTATCGATGATGCTGGAATGTTCGTAGCGAACCCCGACCTTGGCCGCCAGCTCGTTGGTCAGAAAGATATCGGATTCGACGAAGGCCGCATTGAAATTGTCGTGGAATTTGTACAAAGTATCGATATTGTATTCCACGGTGTGGTATTTCTGGTAGTTATAGGCATACGAATATTCCGTGCCGAAGCGGATGGCGCTGAGCGTTCCCAGTTTTTTATCGAAGACGACCTTCGCCTGGGAGAGGTCCTGCCGCTGGTTCACGCCGAAATTCTTATAATTCATCCAGAATACGGAGTCCGGGTAGTCGAGCGGCTGGTTCTGCAGGTTCTGCACTTGTTGTGAGATATTGTCCAGGTTAGTGCTATAGCTGGTGCCCAGATCCATTTTCCAGCCGTTGTTGAGGTATTCGCGCCAGCTGAGATTGTTGTACCAGTTATGATTGGTAATGGCGAAGGCATCGTTGGTGTTCAGGCTATCCCAGTCCTGACGGCGCAGACCGAGGTTGTTATAGGAGAAAGTCGTATAATATTTGATGATGCCGCCGTTCTTGGTCTTGATGCGAAAATTGGCATCTGCGTTATGATATTGCGGCACCTCGAAATAGTCGGGCACCTGTTTGACTGCATGGAAATAGAGGTCGACATTGGTATAATTGTAGCTAACGCCCCAGGAAGATTGTTTGTCTTTGGACAGCTGCTGGGTTCCGACACCTGCCAGGATCGGCGAGATGGAAGCATCCACCTCGGATTTTTCGGGCAGGTCTATCGATTCGAGCAGGACGACCGAAGACAGCGCCTGACCGTAGAGGGCCGAATAACCGCCGGTGCTGAAGACCGTCCCTTTGAATAGAAAAGGGGAAAATCGGCCTCTTTGGGCGATATCGGGAACGCTGGAGTAATAAGGATTATTGACCAGGGTGCCGTCGATGTATTGTTTGGCTTCATAGCCGGCGCCGCCGCGTACAAAAAGCCCCTCCTGCTCGCCGACCTGCTGAGCGCCGGGCAGCGTCTTCAGGGCAGCCGTGATATCTGCATTGGAGCCTGCTGTGGTGGCGACATCGAGTGAGCTGAGGACAGCGCCTCTTTTAGCATCGCCGGCGGTAAAAGAGCCGGCAGTGATCGTGACGGCCTTCAGTTCGCTGAGCTGTTCTTTCAGGACGAGGCGCAAATCTATAGGTGACCCGTTGAGGGTAATGGGTTGTTCCAGGGGGTTATACCCAATATTGGTAACGGTAAGGAGGTGATCGCCTTTTTCGGCAGATTGAAAGCTGAAATGGCCGAGGGAATCGGAGGTAGCGCCGTCATAAGTGTCCTTGACGGTAATACTGGCGCCCCGGATGGGGTGGCCTTTACCATCCCTGATGGTGCCGGACACCAGTGTTTGGGCTGGAAGCCATCCGGCAGCAAGGATGAGGGCAAGAAGTAAGACCAGTGCTTTCATTTCTCATAAATTTATTGCTAAAGTAAACTAGTTTATTTTATAAACCAAATAATACGGAGAGATTTTTCGGGTAGCTGGTGAGGCCGGGCCAAAAAAAAGCCAGGCTTAGAAAAGCCCGGCGGTTGTTGATCGTACCCTTTAAAACTAAACTCTTGCTATATAGTGCTATATAATATTATGGAATGACAGATCCTTCCTATCGATTGCTGATAATAATAAAATGCTATGATAATCAGATAAATACAAGATAAACCAGGAAAGTGGAGATGTTCGGGACGGATATATTTGTTTCATAAGTGCTTTTAAGGGACTATAACGGATTGTCGTACTACTACCCGGGAGTATCAGATACTTACTTATTACCTGCAAACCAAGTTGCCTGTACGGATAAACTGCAGAAAAAGGATTGGAAATAAAATGAAAGGATGTTTTTCGGGAGCTTGGAGGGGATGTCGTGATGACATTGTAAAGATTGCCAAAAGTTTTTAATTGTGCAAGCGTTTATACTTAATTTTTTTAGTCGGGTGGCCTAAAAAAAAGGCCCGGTCATTTCTGCCGGGCCTTTTATCGGGAATTCGATGTTGTTCTTTACTTATACTGCGGTATCAGGCCATTGGCAAGATCCACCATTCTCTTCACCCCGTCATCGGGAAGGTTGCCCTTTTTGAACTCCGCCAATACATCGGGCAGTTTGTTCTCCATTTCCAACAGGAAGTGGTCTTCAAATTCTCTTACTCTTCTAACGGCTACCTGCCGTAGCAAGCCCTGGGTTCCCAGGTAGATGATGGCAACCTGCTTCTCGACAGAGAAGGGAGTGTATTGCGGCTGTTTAAGGATTTCCACATTACGGGCCCCTTTATCGATGACCAGTTTGGTCGCAGCATCGAGGTCCCCGCCGAATTTGGAAAAGGCTTCCATTTCGCGATACAGGGCCTGGTCGAGCTTCAGCGTACCGGCAACTTTTTTCATCGATTTGATCTGGGCGTTCCCACCGACACGGCTAACGGAGATCCCTACGTTGATAGCAGGGCGGATACCGGCGTTGAAGAGGTTACCTTCCAGGAAGATCTGACCGTCGGTGATAGAGATCACGTTGGTCGGGATATACGCGGAGACGTCGCCGGCCTGTGTCTCGATGATAGGCAGGGCAGTCAGCGATCCGCCGCCCTTGACGAGGTGACGGATGGAATCCGGGAGATCGTTCATGTTCCTGGCCACGCCGTCATCGGAAATGATCTTGGCCGCACGTTCGAGCAGGCGGCTATGGAGATAGAACACGTCGCCGGGATATGCTTCGCGGCCCGGAGGGCGGCGTAACAGCAGGGATACTTCACGGTAAGCGACAGCCTGTTTGGACAAGTCATCGAAAATGATCAGCGCGGGCCTGCCGGAGTCACGGAAGAGCCCGCCAATAGCTGCCCCGGCGAAGGGGGCATAGAACTGAATGGGAGCCGGATCGGCGGCGGTAGCCGCTACGATCACCGTATATTCCAGGGCGCCATAATCAGCGAGGGTCTTCATGACCCCAGCCACCGTCGATGCCTTCTGGCCGATGGCGACATAGATACAGTATACGGGCTTGCCTGCCTTGTAGAATTCTTTCTGGTTGATGATGGTGTCGATGGCGATGGCGGTCTTGCCGGTCTGGCGGTCGCCAATGATCAGCTCGCGTTGTCCGCGGCCGATGGGGATCATGGCATCGATGGCCTTGATACCCGTCTGAAGGGGTTCCTTTACCGGTTCGCGGAAAATGACACCGGGGGCTTTGCGCTCCAGGGGCATTTCATATTTCTCTCCGGTGATGGGGCCTTTACCGTCGATGGGTTCACCGAGTGTATTGACCACGCGGCCCAGCATGCCTTCGCCGACATTGATCGACGCAATTTTCCCGGTGCGCCGGACGATCGAGCCTTCTTCGATATCGCCGGTCTCTCCCATCAGTACCACCCCTACATTGTCTTCTTCCAGGTTGAGCGCGATAGCTCTGACGCCATTTTCGAATTCGACCAGCTCACCGCTGCCGACACTGCTCAGTCCGTATACACGGGCGATACCGTCACCGACCTGCAGCACGGTGCCGACTTCTTCCAGCTCGGTGGCAACATTAGTATTGCTCAATTGCTGCCGCAATATCGCTGAAATTTCATCCGGTTTGATGTCTGCCATAATTGTTTTCAGTTTGAAGTTAATTACCTAATCTTATAGATAAAATCGTTGTTCTCGAATTGTTGTTTGATCTTATGGAGGTCGAATGCGATGCTGGTATCTATCAGCTCATCGCCGATCTCCAGCACAAAACCGCCTATCAGTTCTTCCTTCACTTCAGTATTCAGCTCGATCTGCGGTACCTTCCGGTCAGTCTTCAGTTTGTCCAGGATGGATTGCTTCACCGCGTCGCTGATAGGTACAGCGGTAGTCAGTTTGACTGTCTGAATGCCCAGGTGCTGCTTGTATTGATCGATAAAAGCGACGACGATCTCGGGCAGCCAGGCCTCACGACCTTTGCTCATCAGCAAATGATTGAAAGCCGTCGTCAGGTCGGAGACCTTTCCAGCCGTCACAGCATCCAGGATCTTCTTTTTCTTATCGGTCTTGATAATAGGGCTACGGAGGACGCTGAGCAGTTCGGGGCTGACGCGGCAAACATCCCTCAAAAAAAGCATATCGTTATAGACAGCATCCAACTGGCCTCTTTCAATGGCGAGGTCGAGGATAGACTTGGCATACCGGGCTGCTAAACGGGGGTTCGGTGTCATAGATTATTAATTCAGTTTCGATTCGTTAGTCAGTTGACGGATGTAGCTCTCCTGCTGGCTCTTGTCAGCCAGTTCGCGGCGCAGGATCTTTTCCGCTACTTCCACCACCAGGTTACCGACCTGGTTCTTGACTTCGGTCAGGGCCGCCATTTTCTGCTGTTCGATAGCGGCCTGAGCGTCGGTGATGATCTTGCCGGCTTCTATCTTCGCCTGTTCCTTGGCTTCGCCGACGATCTTGTCCCGGGTGTCACGGGCTTCCTTGAGCAGCTGAGCCCTTTCTTCGCGGGCTTTGGCCAGGAGGGCCTCATTTTCTCCCTTCAGCTGGACCATCTCGGCCTTTACTCTTTCAGCAGTAGCCAGTGAATCGGCAATGCCTTGTTCTCTGTCGCTAAGCGATTTGAGGATGGGCTTCCAGGCGGTCTTCTTCAGGATGAAGAAGAGGATAAGGAAACCGATGAGGTTCCAAACAAATAAGCCTAAGTCGGGCGTTAATAAAGGCATATAAACTATTTTTTTACGGTCAATTTAACGTTCTTGAATCCCACGGGTTTTGCCAGGAGAAAAATTACTGCATCTTCGGCCCTGTGCGTCGGATGCAGTATTTCTTTTACGTGCGATGTCGCATGAAGCTCAGCCGCCGCTTATTTCAGCGAAGCGAGCAGACCTGCTACAGCAGCGAGAAGGGCAACACCTTCTACCAGGGCCGCAGCCAGGATCATGTTGGCACGAATGTCGTTAGCAGCTTCCGGCTGGCGGGCGATGCCTTCTACGGCGCCTTTACCGACCTGGCCGATACCGATGCCTGCGCCGATGGCGGCGAGACCTGCGCCGATAGCGCCATAACCAGGCTGTACTACATCCAACAAAGTTGTCATCAACGTCATGATACTTGGTTTTATATTTAAGAAAACATTTGAATTATACGACTACGGATTCATTTGCATGGTCATGCCCATGTCCTTCTTCATGACCGCCTTCAAAGGCCTGGCCGATAAAAACTGCGGTCAGGTTAGCGAAGATATAAGCCTGTATGAATGCAACCAGGATCTCGATCAGGTAAATGAAGACTGCCAGCAGGATGAAGAAGGGTGAGGTTCCCCAGCCGAGGGCGGTGTTCATGGCGCCGAAGATGAAGATCAGGATGATGAAGCTAAGAATGATGATATGTCCCGAGATCATATTGGCAAAAAGACGGACGATCAGGGCGAAAGGCTTGGTAAAGATGCCCAGGAGTTCTACGGGGATCATGATCGGCTTGACCCCGAATGGCACCGGTGGGTTAACGATATGCGCCCAGTAATGTTTGCCGGTGCTGAACATGATGACGATGAACGATATAATTCCGAGCATCGCAGTAAAAGCGATATTCCCGGTCACGTTGGCCGTTCCCGGCACCAGCCCGATGAGATTATTGATCAGGATAAAAAAGAAAACGGTCAGCAGGAAGGGCATGTATTTCTGGTATTGATCTCCCAGGTTGGCCTTGCCGACCTCATCCCGGATGAATATGACCACCGGCTCCACTGCTCCCTGGAAACCTTTGGGGGCCGTCTTTACGCCCTGTCCGCCTTTATATTTGCCGGCGATACTGCTCATGATCCAGATCAGCAGGATGACGGAGATCAGCATTTGCGTCACATTACGGGTCAGGGAAAAGTCATATACCTTCACCGATGCATCTATTTTTCCGTCAGCATCCACGGCTACGACCTTACCCGGTAAAAAAACCTTCTCGTCCAGCTTATTTTCTTCTATATATGCTTCATTCAGAAGGCGGTAATTATCGTAGGTCTGTTCACCATGTTCAAAGCGGGAGGACATAAAAACGGACCATCCTTTTTCCGGGCTATAGAGGATCACCGGCAG
>PMUF01000582.1:7712-10827 GCA_003167015.1 Chitinophagaceae bacterium
GACATATTAAAAAAAAACAGGCTAACTAGGCTGAAAGCCGCTACCAATAAAGATTTGGACCATCTGGATGCCATACTTTCCTCAAAATTTGCTGCAAAGATAGGGGCGGATGGGGAGAATATGAAAAACAGATTAAAAAATGGTTAGAGGAAAGACCCCGGAAATTGATCAGGATGCCCTTCTTTCAGCCTTTGTTGGCTTGCGAAACTGCATCTCATGTAATTTGAAATAAAACCCGCCTTTGGCGAGGAGCTGGTCATGGGTACCGATCTCGCGGATCTCGCCTTTGTCGAGGACGATGATCTGATCGGCCTTGCGGATGGTGGAGAGGCGATGAGCAATGACGATGGAGCTACGGCCTGCAATCAGCTTGTCGATAGCCTCCTGGATAAGCTGTTCGGACTCGGTATCGACGGAGGAGGTGGCCTCATCCAGTATCAGGATGGAGGGATCGTACAGGAGAGCACGGACAAAAGACAGCAATTGCCGCTGACCGAGGGAAAGGCTGCTGCCCCTTTCCATGACGTTATAGTGATAACCACCCGGCAAGCGCATGATAAAGTCATGCATCCCAATGAGTTTGGAGGCTTCAATGACCTTTTCCATCGGGATCTCTTCATTACGGAGCGTAATATTGTCCGCGACGGACCCTGAAAAGAGAAAAACATCCTGTAATACGACCCCGATGCTCTTGCGAAGGGCGGAGAGCCGGTATTCATCTATGGACACGTCGTCGATGCGGATCTCACCTTCCTGTATTTGATACAGTCGGTTCATCAGGCTGATAATGGACGTTTTACCACTTCCGGTATGGCCGACGATAGCGACGGTCTGACCCGGCTGTATGGTGAAAGAGATATTCTTCAGTACATAGCGGTCGCCGGTATAGGCAAAATTCACCTGGTCGAATTCCACTTTGCCTTTGATCCGGTCCGGGTTATAGGTGCCTTCATCGTGGGTAACGTCGGGATTATCCAGCACCCGGAACACCCTTTCGCTGGCCACCATGCCCATTTGCAGCACATTGAACTTATCGGCAATCACCCGCAACGGCCGAAACAGCAAATTGAGATAGAGGAAGAAGGCGAGTATCTTGCCACTGAGGTCGCGGGCCTCGCGTTCCGGCAGGTGCATTACCTGCGTGGCACCCCACCAGACCAGCAGGCCGGTACTGACGGCGAGAACGATCTCGACCACCGGGAAGAAGATAGAATAGGCGAAAATGGCGTTGATATTAGCATTGCGGTGGTCGCGATTGATCTTGTCGAATTTGGCAGCTTCCCGCCGTTCCGCAGCAAAAGCCTGTACGATCTGCATACCGGTGATATGTTCCTGAACGAAGGCATTGAGGGCGGCAACGGCATTCCGGACCCGGATGAAGGATTTATTGACGGATTCCTTAAACAGCCAGGTAGCAAGCATCAAAACGGGAAAAGGGGCGATGCAGACCAGGGTCAGCCGCCAATCGGCGATGAACATGAACAACAGCACGGAAAGGATGGACAGCAGGTCGGCGATAATAGGGATCAGGCCGTCGGAAAAGATATCGTTGATGGCTTCTATATCGTTGATCGTCCGGGTAGTGAGGGTACCGATAGGCGTCTTGTCGAACTGGGAGAGATTGAGTCCCAGCACCTTTTTGTAGACGTCGACCCGCAGGTCTCTGACAACGGTCTGCCCCAGCCAGGCGGTGATGAATGAAAAATAAAACCGGGCGACGGTCTCGATCAGCAGCAGGCCGATCTGGAGGATGGTCATCCAGATGATCAGCGCTTCCATTTTCTCTTTGATGGAGAGACCGGGGGCTGCCCCCTTGCGGATGTAATCATTGATGGTCAGCTGGATCAGGAAGGGCCGTAAAGGGGCCAGAATGGCCAGCAGGATGGACAAAAAGATGGACAGATAAAGGCGTGATTTATAGGGCGATGCGTACGCGAATACCCGGCGCAGCTGGCTAAAGTCGAATATCTTCCTTTTCTTACTCTCTTCTGACATGATGGTGGTCAGGCAAAGGTACGGGGTTTTTCTGTGCGCTGCTATTCACTGTCCATGGCCTTGCGATAAGCTTTTATGAAGATTGCGCCGAGATTCTTGTAGGGAGGAATATAATCGTCGAATTTTTCTTTGCCGGCGGGATCGTTCTGAAAACGGGCATCCAGGTCGCGCCACATAGGCAGCCATTCGATGTCCTTACCCGCAACCAGCGTATTGTTGATGGCGTCAAGGATGGGCTCGTTCACGGTCTTGGTGCCCACCTGCTTGGAGGAGATGATATGAGCGTCCTCACTGATCTTCAGCACCTCGCTGAGGTTGTTATAGCCGCCACAAGAGCCGAGCACAACGATACGGGCCGTGGGTGTCAATTGGTCGATCGTCGATTTGACGTGATAGCTGTGACCGCGATGGATGACGATAGTAGGCTTTAAGTGGTGTGCTTCCAGGTATTTCCCCAGCGCCTCCTGGGCCTTGGTATCGGGGTCGTCGTCGCCCAACAGGGGCTTGTTGGCGAATATGAGGACCGGTTTGCCCCTGGTGGAGGTGATGGTGGTCCATTGGGGGTTTTCGGTGATCTTCCATTGGGGGTGAACCCTGCTGTGGAACAGCGACATGAAATCCACGTAGGAGTTTTGCCCGTCCTTATCCTTGTCCCCATAAAAAAATACCTGCTCCACTACCCTGCCGCTGTCATCGACCAGAGAAGAATGGTCGACGGTATAAATGGGAGGAATGCCTAATTTGGCGGAAAGATCGATCTTATTGGCCGTATCGGCGGATTCGAAAAGGGTCTGCAGGAGGTGATAGATGATGACCCCCTTTTTATTGCCCTCCGCTACATTTTTGTCATAATTCCATTTTACTTCGTTGAGAATATACCGGGCCAGGGCGGGGCTCTTCTCGACGATGCTGCTATAGGAATCGGCCACGTCGACGGCTTCCTCTTCACCTGCATTTTCCAGGTGAATGACGAAGGACTTCATGACGGTGCCGGCATTCTGCTTGTCCATGGTGCCCAGGAAATGCTCCAGTTTATTATAGGCAGCCGCCATTTTGATGAACTTCCGGAAATAGTCCCCATGCACCGCCAGCAGCAGGCTGTCGCCATTAGGCTGCTTCA
>PMUF01000181.1 GCA_003167015.1 Chitinophagaceae bacterium
CCTGGGATCTGTGCTGATAGAGGAGGGATGGATGCGGGAGCGCAGCACCAGGCCATGAAGAGACGTCAGCCGGCTTAGGGCTACGTAGACCTGGCCCGGCGCGAAGGATGATCCGGCGTCGATGACTGCCTTATCGAAGGTCAGGCCCTGGCTTTTATGAATGGTGATGGCCCAGGCCAGTCGAATGGGATATTGGGAGAAGCTACCCAGCTCTTCTTCTTCGATCTTATCTTTTTCTTTGTCATAATGATAGCGGATGTTCCGCCAGACTTCTTTTTCCAGTACCAGTTCGTCCGGCTCGTCGGGAAACGTGATGGTGATCTTATCGGTAGTGAGGCGGCTGATGGTGCCGATCTTGCCATTGTAATACCGCCTGGTTTCGCCTTTATCGTTCTTGATGAGCATGATTTGCGCACCTTCTTTCAGGGATAAGGTCTTTTCTGCGGGGAAGGCCTTGTCGTTGAATTCGCCGGTGACGGTGGCGCTGAAGGTTTGCAGTGGGCCGCGCAGTTTGTTCAATTCTTCCTGGTTGATGCTGTCTGCCCTGGCATTGTGAGAGGTGAGGGTGATATAATGGTCGTTCTTCGGGGCTATAAATTCCGGCTGATAATAGTCATGCAATAATTCGAGGTCTTCCGGGCTTGTACGGTTGTTGCGGATATTATTGAGCAGGTTGATGAAGCGGGCCTCATTCTGACGGTAGATCTTATCCAGTTCGAGGTAAACGGGCTGGGATTGCCGGATCGCCAGGGCATCGAAGAAGAAGGGGCTGTTATAATGGGCCTTGAGCAACTCCCACTCCTGGGGCGGAACGACGGGTGGCAGCTGAAAGAGATCACCTATATACAACATTTGGACGCCGCCGAAGGGCAGCAAAGGCTGCTGGCGGAAATGCCGGAGAATAGTATCTACTGCGTCCAGCGTATCGGCGCGTACCATACTGATCTCGTCGATGATGAGGAGTTCGAGTTCCTGCAGGAGTTCCCGTTTGGGGGCATTGAAGCGAATATTGCGGAACAGGCTGTTCGGGTCCGAATAAGCGGGGCTTTCTGCATTCCATCCGTGTTGAGCGGAGGGCAGGAAGGGACCGAAGGGCAGCTGGAAAAAGGAGTGCAGGGTGGTTCCGCCGGCGTTGATGGCGGCGACGCCGGTAGGGGCGGTGACGGCCATCTTTTTGAAACTGTTCTCGCGGATATATTTGAGGAAGGTGGTTTTGCCGGTGCCGGCCTTGCCGGTGAGAAAGACGGGCCTTGCGGTCTGGTTCACAAACTGGACCGCCAATTGAAAAGTCGGATTGTGTGGATCGGATAGCATGGGGGTGCACGCGCGTTGCGCGGTGCAATTTACCCCGGCCGGAGCAAGCTAAAAAATAAGAATAAAATGGTAACTTCCTCACATGAAAATCACATGGTTGCTTCCCCTGCTGCTGGTCGGCGCAGGCGCATTCGCCAACGTACGGTTGCCGGCCGTCCTCTCAGACAATATGATCTTACAGCAACGATCAACCGCCAGGCTATGGGGTTGGTGCGAACCCGGCGAAATGATTTATGTCACGCCTTCCTGGAGGAGCGAGGTCGATTCCGTCAGGGGGACACGTGACGGGAACTGGCAGCTGCCGCTGTCTACTCCTGCCGCGGGTGGCCCTTATACCATTCAGATCTGGACGGGTAGTGCAGGTAGGACGGGTAGTGCCGGCAGACCGGGTAATACTATTGTGTTGAAGAATGTGCTGATCGGCGAGGTTTGGGTTTTATCCGGGCAGTCGAATATGGAGATGTGCGAGACATGGGGGTTGCCGGATGTGCAGGAGGAGCTTCCTTCCTGCTATAACAGCCAGATCCATTTTTTTCATGTCCCGAGGACGACGTCTACGAATCCGCAGGATGACGTGAAGGCGCAATGGACCGAATGCGACTCCAACACTTTGAAATCATTCAGTGCGGCGGGTTATTTTTTCGCGAAACGGTTGAACAAGGAGCTGCATGTCCCGGTGGGGTTGATTGAGGCGGCCTGGGGCGGTACGCCGGCGGAAGTGTGGACGCCTGCGGATCTTGTGAACGGGGATTCCACGCTGAAGGCTGAAGCTGCCAAACAGCATCCTCACGATGGCTGGCCTTATCTGCCGGGGTATTGCTATAACGGGATGATCGCTCCGTTGACGTCTTTTTCGATTGCCGGGGCATTGTGGTACCAGGGTGAGGCCAATGTGGATGCACCCAACAGTTATGCACAGCTGCTGGAGACGATGATCGGGTCCTGGCGCAAGGCGTGGGACAGCAATTTTCCTTTTTATTATGTGCAGATTGCGCCCTTTACTTATGGTGGAAAGAACCAGGCTGCCTTGCTTCGGGAACAGGAGGCGGCGGTGCAGACCTTTGGTAATACCGGCATGGTGGTCATCAGCGACCTGGTTTCGGATACGACGAATATCCATCCCAAGGACAAGCATGATGTGGGGATCCGCCTGGCCAACTGGGCGTTGGCGGTGACGTATCATCAGCCGGGGATTACCTATAAGAACCCGTGGTATCTGGGGATGGAGTCGAAAGGTGACAGGATCATCGTCAGCCTTGCCGATGCACCCACGGGGCTGATGGTGAAGGGCGGGAATATTCGTGCATTGTATATTGCGGGGGATGATAAAGTTTGGCACCCCGCTGAGGGTAAGGTCGAGGGAAGCAGGCTGATCGTCTCTTCCGGAGAGGTGAAGAAGCCGGTGGCGGTCCGTTATCAATTTACCGATGCGGGGATCGGCAATTTATTCAGCAAGGAGGGGTTGCCGGTGGCGCCTTTCCGGACAGACAGTTGGTGATGGAAAATGACTTCGATATTACGGACCCCTTGTTCCGCCGGGCTCTGGCGGCTATCGATGCGGGAGAGGCGGATATGCTGACGCAATTACTGGACAGCCACCCCGGACTGGCCCGGCAGCGACTTGACATGCCTGATAAGGGTTATTTCAGGCATCCTTTTTTGCTGTGCTTTATTGCTGATAATCCCATCCGGAAGAACAGGTTGCCGGGGAATATAGTTGTTATGGCGGATATCATTATCCGGGCCATCCGGCGGCAGGCGGCCGATACGCTGCAGGAGCAGCTGGACTATGCTCTGGGTCTGGTGGCTACCGGACGAATTCCCAGGGAATGCGGCGTGCAGGCGGAGCTGATCGATCTACTGATCGATGCAGGGGCCACTCCCGGCGACGGGATCGGCGCGCTAGCGAATGGTAATCCGGATGCTGCATGGCAATTGATCCGACAGGGGGGCAGGCTGACGCTGGCGGCGGCAGCGGGGATCGGGTTTGAGCGAGTGGGCATAGGATCAGCGGAGGAGGTTGACCGGATGATAGCAGGTGTGGATAAACGTGAGAGGCAGCTGGCGGTTGTGGTGGCGGCTTTTTACGGCCGGGCGGATGTGTTTGCGCGGTTGATCGGGGTGGGTCAGGGAGGGATGCGGGGGGTGGATCTGGATACAT
>PMUF01000578.1 GCA_003167015.1 Chitinophagaceae bacterium
GACAAACACCTGCTGAACAGCATTTATTCGCTGGCCGAAGCCCGCATACTCTATGAAGTGCACGCCGCGGGAAGCATCCAGGCTTCCCATATCATGCAGGTCATGCACATCGACAGAGGTTATCTTAGCCGCCTGTTAAAGCAGTTGGAAAAAAATCAACTGATCGCCAGGCATCCATCCAGCCAGGACGCCCGGGCTTTCGTGATCAAACTAACGCCAAAAGGGACCAAAGAATTCCAACAATTGAACAAGGCCTCCGACGACCAGATCGGTCAACTGATCAACCCACTGCCTGAACCCCGACGGCAGGAATTGGTCGCACATATGCAGGCTATTATGGAGATCCTTAAAAACAACTGACATGACACCCGGCATCCACCTCGACAACATCACCTGTAGAAATGAATTACGCCCTGGCGACCTGGGCTATATCGCCTATCTCCATGGCCAGATCTATGCAAAGGAATGCGGCTATGGCCTGAACTTCGAAGCTTATGTGTTACAAGGTTTGCAGGAATTCGCTGCCCAATACGATCCTGACAGGGATAGGATCTGGATCTGCGAACATGACAACAATATCGTCGGCTTCCTGCTGGGCTTTCACCGCACCGATAGCGTGCACCGCACCGATAGTCTGCAGCTCCGGTACTTTATCCTGTTACCTGACTATCGCGGCATAGGCCTGGGCAAAAAATTGATGCTCGAATTTCTCGCCTTCATGAAACAACGGCAATATACCCGAGCCTATCTCTGGACCACCAACGAACAGCATGCTGCC
This sequence comes from Chitinophagaceae bacterium, assembly GCA_003167015.1. Classification (GTDB taxonomy): domain Bacteria; phylum Bacteroidota; class Bacteroidia; order Chitinophagales; family Chitinophagaceae; genus Puia. The sequence continues at coordinate 779 of PMUF01000578.1, forward strand.
GCATCCCTCTATACCCGGTATGGCTTTCGGCTGACCGAAGAAAAAATCTCCGATGCCTTTGACAAACAGCTGACTGAAAGAAAGTACGAACTGGAGCTCCATACGAATTGAAAATTCAGCAGTATCTTTAACTCATGCAATTACCCGTCTTACAATCGCAGTTTTTACTGAACCCCGCTGTTACCTATTTGAATTTCGGCTCCTTCGGCGCTTGCCCCCGACCCATATTCGACGATTATCAGCGCTGGCAACGCGAACTCGAATTCGAACCCGTTCAGTTTATTACCGTCACCGGGTTGAATTACCTGCAACAATCACGGCAGGCGCTATCCGCCTATATTCACTGCGACGCCGGCAACATCGTCTACACGATGAACCCGTCCTACGCCATCAACATCATCGCCAAAAGCTTTCCCCTTTCTCCCGGTGATGAGATCCTCTCGACCAACCTGGAATATGGCGCCTGCGATCGGACGTGGAGCTACTACTGCAAAAAAGCCGGCGCAAAATACGTCCGCCAGCCGATCACTCTCCCCATTACCAGCCGTGCAGCCTTCATCGAAGACTTTTTCAAAGGCCTCAGCCCACATACCCGGGCCATTTTTATCAGCCACATCACCAGCGCCACCGCCCTGGTGCTACCCGTCAAAGAGATCTGCGACATCGCCAAGCAAAAAGGGCTCATCACCATCGTCGACGGGGCTCATGCCCCCGGTCATGTCCCCGTGGACCTCTCCGGTCTTCAGGCAGACATTTATACCGGAGCCCCTCATAAATGGATGATGACCCCAAAAGGCTGCTCCTTCCTATATGTCAAAAAGGAATTCCAGCCGCTGTTCGATCCCTTACTGATCAGTTGGGGATACGAAAGTGCAAGCCCCTCTCCTTCCCGCTTCCTCGACTATCACCAGGGACAAGGCACCCGCGACTTCTCCGCCTTCCTGACCGTGCCGGCGGCCATCAGGTTCATCAAAGAACATCAGTGGGAAACCGTTGCCGCCGCATGCCGGAAATTGGTGCAGGATAACGCTGTAAGGTTTTGTGATTTGATGGAGGCCGAACCCATATCCCCCATCAGCGACGAATTTCTCGGGCAAATGTTCAGTATCCCCATCCGCACCCCGCAGCCCGAAAAGCTCCAGCGTCATTTATTCGACCACTATTCAATCGAAGTGCCGGTAACCACACAGGATAACCGGAATTTTATTCGCTATTCCATCAACGCCTTTAATAGCCAGGAAGATTTGGATAAACTCTATGCAGCACTGCAGGAGATCGCCCCTAATGGGTATCATAAGATCTGACCAGGTTGAAGTGATAAGTGGACCCGTTGTCCCCATTGTCAGTTTTGGCCAGTTGATACAATACGACCCGCATGCCCCCGGTCGGCTTATCCTTGTCATCCCCGGGCTTATAGATGGGAAATTTTTGCAGGAGATTGCCTTCCATCAGGATGAACTGGTCATGTCCCTTGTAACCCGAATTGATCTTTCCATTCATCATAGGGTCCGGCAAGACGCAGCCGGTAATAGACTTATTCGCCTCCGATAAAAAGGCGTAAACCGTTCCAAATATTCCGGCGGAATCAGTGTAGATATACAGCACAAGGTCGGGATATCCATCACTGTTAAGATCATCGATCTCTGCCTTCTGGACCCTGCCTCTCAGGGGAAAAGCGACCTCTCTGGCGCTGCCATCGAATCCAACCGGCCTGACCGACACCTGGTTGACATCCAGGTTCTTATTCTTGCACTCCACCCTGTAACCCACCCTGCCGATCTTTAGCGTGGAATCTATTTTGTTAAAGGAAACCTGGGCATCGGTAGCGGCAACGCAGAGCAGCCCCGCGAATAAGAGTATGAAGCGGTATTTCATGCCCTAAAGATAGAAAATGTGGGGAAAATGCAACCACCCGCCCATTCAACTCATAAAATACTCTTGACCTTCAGCGACAGCTGCGCTACCTCCCCCTCATTCCGGCGCACCATCACTTTGACCCTGGGCCCGATGGTACGCAATAATCCCTGGTAGATCTGGACATCCTGCCGGGAATCCCCATTGATCTCCAGGATAACATCCCCTTCCCGGAATCCTGCTTTCTCTGCAGGCGAGCCTTTCATCACATCGGTGACGATGATCTTGCCCCCGATCAGCCCGATCGAAACGCCGCTGTAGCTGTAGTCGAAGGGTTGGTTAAAAGTAGTATTGGGAACGAGATAGATCTCGGACCGCGCATAATTCACAATGAGATTGAATCGCCGCAGAAGATCGTTCCCGATCAGCCCGCCCAGCTGCGGATAGCCGGTGATATCGTTGTTATCGTCAAAAATATAAGTCGGTATATGCTTGAACCTGAACGGACCTATATAAAAATTCTTCAATGTAGTCAGCTGAAATTCTTTCTTGCCGCCCAGACCGGCGCCTTCCGCCAGCACAGGCTTCTTCTTCTTGGGGGCAAAGACCGCACTGTCATCCGTAAAATGAGAAGAAAAAAGAAGGCACAGACCGGCCCCGGTATCGAAAAAGAACCGGGAATTGATATCCCGCGCATCATTCAGCTGGCCTTCCATCATGGGCAGGCCGAACACCCGCGGCTTCAGTAGGAATCCTCCTCCCGGATACCGCACGGGCCCCGCCGTGTAAACATCCATCTTCAGGCTGTCATAGTCGATCGTCACCAGGAAACGGGAGAAAAAAGTATACCCGACGATGCCATCGATCTGCTCCCCATAGATACTGCTCAGGAGGTCGTAGTTACCCACCTGGATCGTCAGGCTATCCATATGGATCTGTCCGACTCGCAGCCGCATATCGTCCAGCAGGCGCTGCGGACGAACACCCGCAATGCCGCGGATCATGTACGAACTCAGCCGCGGGACCAGCTTAAGGCGCTGGGCCGTGGTAGAATCCAGGGATACCCCCCCGCAGCCGGTGTCAAAAATAAAGTTCAGGGAATCCGGAAAATCGCCAATCTGTACTTTGCCAAGGATGATCCCACCGATCAACATTCTGAAATGGATAGTCGTCAGGTAACGGTCGGCAGGTATACTTGTATTATCCCTACCCGGGGCCGCTGCCGACCGGGCCTGCCAGAGAAGCAGAAAGAGCAGGATGGTAAGAAAATGGCGCATCGTCAGTTGCTCAGATTATATTAAATTACTATAAAATTCAGTCAAAAGCAAGGAAAAAGCGATTCACCCCTTGTACACGTTGGTACAAGTTGGTACAAAACCGGGGCAGCAGACGAAGAAGGCTAAATTTACAGGACTTTAATGCTTAGCTATTATGCACACCGATGACAGCCTGATCCGGCAGGTAAAAAAGATGTTCGAGGAAAAAACCGGCTGGGGTA
>PMUF01000244.1 GCA_003167015.1 Chitinophagaceae bacterium
GGCCAGATGCCCTTCCCCGAGCCCGTCGGCCACGCGCCTGGCAGCCTCTTCATCCAGATCGGCCACCACCACCCTGGCGCCCGCGGCCGCCAGCGCTTCGCAATGTTGCGTTCCCAGCAACCCGCAGGCCCCGGTGACGACAGCCACCTTGCCCGTTAATGAAAATAGATCCATCCTTTCGTTTATTTACACTCGTTCGCCGGTCATCCGGCCTCAGGCCTTCACTACCGGTTTCATATTGAAATTGTTGACCTTACGGAACACCGCCTCAACCGGCGCACCTTTCAACCTCGCCGCCACATCCCCGGCCGCTACGGCCGACGCAAGCAGCCCCAGCACCTCGCGATACGCCGCCAGGGTATAGTCCACATCGTTATCTGTATGGCTTAGGCTCATGTTATGGAACCCTGACCACAGGATTCCCCTCTTGATCATCTCCTGCTGTACATATGATTTCAGTTCGAGAGGATTGCCCGCCGTCGCATCGAAGCTGACCAGCGAACGGCAGTCATAGCCCGTACACCGCGTATAGCCGGAGATCCCCAGCTCCGCCGCCAGCATATTGTAGCCATCCTTCAGCCGCTTGCCTTTTTCTGCCAGATAGGCGGGAACATTCTTTTCGATCATTTCATGAATAGTCGCCACAGCCGCTGCCAGAGACAGGGCTTCGCCCCCAAACGTAGTGAAGAAGAACACCTCCTGCTCGAACAACTCCATCACATCCCGCCGGCCCGTCAGCAGCGAGATAGGCATCCCGTTGGCAAAGGCTTTGGAATAACAGGCCAGATCCGGCGTCACCCCGAAATATTCCTGTGCGCCGCCCACCGCTATTCGGAAACCCGTCCACATCTCATCGAAGATCAGCAGGGTACCGTTGGCTGCGCACAGCGCTTTCAGCTCCTGCAGAAAATTATCCTTCGGCGCCTCGAAGACGAAAGGCTCGAGGATCACACAGGCAGTATCCTCATCCAACGCATTTTTTACGGACGAAATATCATTATACTCGAACGTGGCGCTCAAATCTTTTATCTCAGTTGGTATTCCGGCGTTACGGCTGGTGACGGCGATATACCAGTCATGCCAGCCATGATAACCGCAACACAGTACTTTACTCCGCCCGGTATATGCCCTGGCCACCCGCACGGCAGCGCTGGTCACATCCGCGCCGGTCTTGCTGATCCGGATAGATTCGGCATTGGGGATCACCCTGTGGACCAGCTCGGCCAACTCCACCTCCAGCTNNTCATGCATCATCGAAAAAGTGATGCCATCCTGCAATTGAGCGATAATGGCTTCGTCGACTCTCGGGTAGGCATAGCCCAGACTTAAGGGGCCTATCCCCATATTGTAATCCAGGTATTCATTGCCGTCCACATCCCATACATGGGAGCCTTTTCCTCTCTTCAGGTACTTGGGCGCAACGCCTTTGACATATTGGCCCGGCCCCTTGGCAAGCGTCTGCGTCACCGGCGTCATGATAGGCAAAGCCCGGCTGTAAAGCTTGTCCGACTCCGTGATGACCGGATAATCTTCGTTGAATGCAATCTTATTTGGCATATAGATGTGAGTTTATTCTTTCTGCTATTTTCTCAGGCGTAAACCCCTCCGTCTCCAGCACCTGACCCAGCAGTCCGGGTCGGAACCAGCGTTCGTTCAGCGCCAGCGGCAGCACTTCCGCCGCCCCTATCCTATGCCGCAACAACACCTCCGCGACAATAGAATACAAACCTCCGGTCTGCAGATGATCTTCAATGGTCACGAGTAACCCGGACCCCCGCGCCGCTCGCACGATCGCCTCTTCGTCCACCGGCTTCAGCGACCGCATATTCACCAGCCCGACCGAAAAACCTTCTTTTTCCAGCAGGGCCACGGCCTGCCGGGCATTGTCGAACAGAAAGCCATACACCAGCAGCGTCAGGTCCTTCCCTTCCGCCACCACCTCGGCCTTGCCTGGCTGATAGGGAGTATGTGCATACACCCCTTTCTTATGATTGATCCGGACATACGCCGGAGACGGAGACGCCCAGATGGAAGGCAACATTTTCACCAGATCATCTTCGTTCGCCGGGCTGTATACTTTCATGCCGGGGATACCCCGCATGATCGCAACATCTTCGATGGACTGGTGCGTAGGGCCGTTCCCATCGGAAAGAAAGCCGGGAATATACCCGCTCAGCTTGACCGGCAGCCCGGCAATACCGACATCCGTCCGGATGAATTCAAAGGCCCGCATGGTCAGGAAAGGCGCCAAAGCATGTACAATGGGGACCCGTCCCCGCAATGCCAGCCCCGCCGCCATACCTACCATCGTTTGCTCGGTGATGCCCGTATCCACAAAACGCGCCCCCAATACGGTCGGGATATTTCGAACCAACGCCCTGTTCTCAGCCGTCATCACAATGATTCGTTCATCCTTTAATGCCGTCTCTGTCAAAAGCTCTTCGTAAGTCATAAGAGAATATTATCGTACAACTAATGTTTCCGATTCAATGGCAGCCTCTTTATTCCCATGCAGTTCTTCCAGCAACTGCAACACCTCGTCCCCGCTAAAAGCACAAAACCACCTATCCGCCCGGGCCTCGATACTCGGCAGCCCTTTTCCACGCACCGTATCTGCAATGATCACCTTTACTTTACCACCAGAACCGTGGATCGAGCTCCCACCCTTCCCCGGCCGCATCGCCCCATCGAACGCCTCTTTCAGCTGCCCATAATCATGCCCGTCAATCCGTTGAACCTCACACCCGAATGCCCGAAACTTATCGGCCAGCGGCTCCAGTGGCACCAGTTCCTCGGTACGAATATTAGCCTGAAACTGATTTCTGTCTACCACCACCGTCAGATTGTCCAGTCCATACGCATTCGCCACTAACAATGTCTCCCAAACACTGCCCTCATTCAGCTCGCCGTCACCCGTGATCACGACCACCCTGTTTTGGCTGCCGCGCAGTTTGCAGTCCAGCGCAACACCGGCCGCCACCGCAGGAAGATGTCCCAGCGAACCCGAATGAAATTCGACGCCGGGAATATGACGGTTAGGATGCCAGTAAATACTGTCCTGCGTGGACAGATGATTCGAAAGCCGTTCCGCCGCCAGCCAGCCCATCTCGACGAAAGTGCCGTACAGCGCCGGTACATCATGCCCCTTGGACAGGAATAAATAATCCCGCTGCGGATCATGCGGATGAGCCGCATCCCGCCGGATCACATGCGTATACAGATAGACCATGATTTCAACACAGGAAAGCGATGCTCCGATAAAACAACCTCCGCCCGCCGACAGGCGGATAATATGCTCTCTTACGCGTAAGGCGGTCGATTGCAGCTCCGCCGATTGTTTATTTGTCATAGTGTATACGTTTTTGTCTGAGCCGCACCGACAGTGGTCAGCTCATCCAGATGATGCCGGTACCAGTTGACGCCCGCAAAACCCGCGTTCATCTCATAGATATCGGGACGCCTCTCCAACAGGCTGAGAATGTCCCCAACACTAAACAGCGGATTGAAAGGATATAATTCGTCGAACACGGCACGGATAAAATGATAGTCCTCCGCATAATCGATCGTACACCGATGCGTCATCGAATAATCCGCCCCACCGCACATGGCCACATTGCCAATGCGAAACCGCTCCGGTCGCTCCCATATGTAAGGTGTAGTATGCTCTCGCTCCAGCGGGCGTACCGCTTCGCGCCAGGCCGTCTCCAGTACGGCCATCGTCATGATCTCCACATCGTTGCCATCCGGCCAGGTGGCGGGATGAAGGTTGCTGACAAAATCATATTCGCCGGTGTGGTCCAGCCAATAGCCGATGACCTCGTCAATCAGCGCGGGATCGATAAGGGGACAATCACTGGGGATCTTGATGACGGTGTCCGTGGTATAGTGCAGCGCCGCCCGGTAATGCCTGTCCAGCAGATCGGCGGCATGACCACGGTAACAGTCCAGCCCTTCCAGCCGGCAGATTTCGGCAATCATGTCGTCGTTGCTGTCGGTGGTGGTGGCGATGACAACGCGCCCGGACAGACTGGCCGCCCTTATCCGCTCTGCCTGTCGGATGAAGAGCGGTTTGCCTTGCAAAGGCATCAACACCTTATCAGGCAGTCGGGTAGATCCCCTCCTGGTCTGAATAATGGTAAGGATGTGCTGATCTTTCACGTTCATGAGTACTGCTTATAGTATTGATCCGTGCTGTCCGCAGGAATTCGTCTCTTGTCCCTTTAAACTCAAGATAGCGGCGGCAAAGGTCCGCTATCAGGCTGGCCGACTGGCCCCCATTCTGAATCGGGGCCAGTCGTTTTAATTTTTCCACATCGAACCAGGAATGCACCTTCTTGCCCAGTGCAATACCGATATATACGACAGTGGAATATTGTGTGATCAGTTCAGTACAATTGGCGATCATCTGCTCGGTATTGCCTTCCGTAAAGATCAGTGTGCCCGCAGGCGCCTCAGCCCGGATCTCACGGATCGCCCGCTCCTTTTCTTCATTGGGATGCAGTTTGAAGAGGAGTGGCCGGCCGGCGGCAATTTTAACACAGTCACGGATAAAGGCGGGCCGGTCCTCCTTCCTTAAAGTCTCCCGGATGTCCGATGTCGCAACCATTACATATCCTTTATGCGGGAATTCATTGTTCTGCAAGGCAACGGCATTATCATAATTGGGAATGCCCGTCACGAAGATCTTTTCAGCATCCGTCCCCCACTGGCTGAACTGCTGCTTATAGCCCCCGGAGGCCGCACAATACACATCGCAAATATTGCTGCACCCATTGAAGGCCGTGTTCGCCGCAAAATAAGAAGGCAGGCCCAGGCGGCGGGTGAACTTCCCCCAGGGCGTGACGGGGTCGGTCATGCCCTCCTGCACAAATACTGTCTTGAGCTGCCTTAACTCCTTCGTGATCAGCAGGTCAGTGCAGATCACAGCCATATCATACCGGTTGTCATAGACGGACTGGGCATAGTCATTGCGCAGATGATGCCGTTCGAGATAGGCGTCAGCCTTCTTCCTGAACTCGCCGGCAAGAATGCTCCTGTCCAGCCATCCGCTGCGGACCACCTGCCGGATAATAGGATGCTTACTGTAGATCTGGCTGAAGAAAGTGTCGTACTCGGGCAGCAGAGATGCCACCTGGTGCATTTGACTCGTCTGGTTAGGAGATCCGACGATGAACAGGATCTTCCTCCTTCGAAACGTAGTTTCTCTCGACATACGATTACAAATGTCAACGTATATCTTATATTAATATCAGTCCGCCACCGAAATCACAATTCCTTAATATTTTCCTAATATTATGATCATATGATGACCGGCCGGGTCAGTGTTACCATTTATTCAAAAGGAGGGGTAAAAATCATTTATCCAGGTAGGGCAAAAGTATTTGTTGCCAGATCTTATACCCCTTCTCATTCATGTGCAGCTTGTCACCGATAAAAAGATCGTCCATCGGCAGGCCTTGCGGCGTCAGCATAGCATGATAAACATCGACGAAGGTGGCATGGCTGTAACTGGCCATAAAATTTCTGATCATGTCGTTGACCTCTTCCATTTTAGGCATCAACTTCTGCCGGCTCGGACTAGGCTTGATCGACACATATACGATGTCGACATCTTTCAGCCTCGACCGGATAAGATTGTACAACCTTACAAAGCGGTTGTATACCATCATAGCTGTCACCGAATCGGATGCGGCCAGGTCATTGTCACCACAGTAGATGACTATCTGCCGGGGATGATAAGGAAAAATGATATCTCCTGCATATCGGATCAGATCCGGAAAGCCCGATCCCCCAAAGCCACGATTGATGATCGGATAGCCCGGAAAATAACTCTGTACGTTGGTCCACTTGCGGAAAGACGAACTCCCTACAAAAAGAATAGCCCCGGAAGGTGGACGCTGGAGGCTGTCCTGCCGCTTGAATTCCGCTATCTCATTCCAGAAAGGCGGCGTTTGATGCGCCGCGGGGATAGCGATAGTCGCGGGACTGGCCTGCACAGGCGGCGCATCCGATTGAGCAGCCAATCGGATGGAGATCAGGGTAGTGATAAAAGATAGGGACCAGATGGCAATGTGGCGGCCGGGTTTATTCATTAGAGCATTTTGCCAAAGCTACGAAACGGAAGGTTAAATTCCATTTAGCCTCCTCAACCCCCGGAAATAATACAGAATTTCTACAATTTCC
>PMUF01000663.1 GCA_003167015.1 Chitinophagaceae bacterium
CGTACCCCCGGTCTCCGAAGCATTTCCGCTGAGTGTCACGCTGTTAGTCGGCAACGTAATAGTCTGGGCGCTGCCTGCACTCACGACAGGCTTGGGTGCGGCATTCACAACCACTTGCACCGTGGAACTGGCCGTATCACCGCTGTTGTCTGTCGCCAGTAATTTGAACTCATAGGTGCCCGCCACAAGTCCCGTAACCGTCGTACCTGCAGTAGCAGGCGTACTGATCGTCGCAGCGCCTCCGCTGACCTTGGTCCATAAATAAGAGGCTATCGTGCCGCCGGTCTCTGAGGCAGTACCCGTCAACGTTACACTGTTGGTGGGAAGTGTGACCGTCTGGCTGGTCCCTGCACTGACAACAGGCACAGGGGTAGGCACAGATGTACCCGACCCTACCAGCGTCGTATCGCCTTGTCTCAACATCCATTGAAATACATTTTCAGGCGCTACATAATCACCCATTGTATTGGTACCCAACTGAGATGGAGCGTTATCAGGACCCAGCGTTCCTACACCGGTCCAGTTCGTCTGAGATGGATCATACATCGAATTCCAACAGCAATGCGCGCCGCCACCCAGGTTCTCATACGAGAAATAGGCAGAGCCCGGAACACTGTCATTCATGGCAGTAGAATATTGCCAGCCATCACGAAAGTCATCGCTGCCGTTCCCTTCCAGATAGAAATATCTTCCATGATACTTGGCCGCCCAGATCTTATAGGCAATCGTATCCGTCAAAGGATTGGGATAAGCAGGTAATGGATTAGGCGTACCTTCAAACGCAGTAACACTGTTGACCATCTTCATCCCGGCCTGATCGCCCGGAGTCTGCTCATACTCAATCAATGCTCCTTCAGAAAAAGCCCCCTCGCTCAGACCACCCATGTGTACCGAGTTCTTCTTGATATGGTAATGGGTGATCAACGTGTCCAGCACATTATAATAGTCCTGCACATTATTATACACTTCATTGACGTAACAAATGGTAATGATAATGGGATAATGTTTGCCATTACCCAAAACTACAGATCCGTCCCAGCCATTATTCAGCCAGTAGTGTGGACCATACGTCACTAAATTATTGGTATCGCTGTTCCCCTGCTGGCCTTCACCGGGCATCGTAATAATGGCAGGGCGTGATGCCGTATCCGGGTTTCCGGCCGTAAAGAGATTCCTCGGCCTGGAAATACGTACCATCCATGTATTAGTGGGCCCCCAAGGCGGCGTAAAAATACTAATCGTTGTGTCGTAGGTAATAAAATCGTGCGTTTCTGACTGGGAGTAGACTGAGCCCGCATCCGCCAGCAATAAGCATACCACTGCACTCAGCATCAAGCAATGAAGTTTGATAGCTCTCATAGAAAGTTGGATTTTTGATGGGTCAAATAGTTGATAACCATCAGCATGCGCTAATAAAACAATTATTACATATTACAATGGGATAGAAAGAAGGAGTAAGTGTAATAGTTTTATCAAAGGCACGAGATTTATATCGCGGAGTAGAAAGCCAAAAGCATGCCAAACCCGTGGAATTTATGGGCTAATTTGGGGCGCTTTTTCCTCTTTTATATAGGATTCCCCCTATAAAATCCGGGTATTCATTTAGATAGGAAATAGGAGTCCAACCACCGGGTTCTTTGGCAAAAATGCAGGTTCTTTTGACCAAAACGAAAGAATCTCCCTATTTTTATCGATATTAATCTATAGATCAAAATGAGCAACGAAAAACCCTCCTTCCATGAGTCTCTTATGATCGCCGTTGCCGCGATCACTATGACCTATTTCTTTCTTAAAATCATTTTTTTATAACCATTCATGACCAGATACCACCGGGACAGACAGAAGAACAACCTCACCGGAAAACTAGCTGACTTCTCTGCCAAAACTTTTATCCAACTCAAACTGAACAATTGGCTGGGCTACTTCGTGCTCGCCGGGGTCGCTTGCTTCATTGCCTGGCTCCTAGTGCAGGACATCCTCTTAGGCCTGGTCTTTTTTGTCGCACTGTTAGGTATCTTCCTCGTATTCTTCTGCATGATTAACGTCCAGGCCGGCTTCTATTTGATGCTCTTCTTTGGATTCTTCGGTTGTTTCATCTCCAATGCCCTACTCAAAGGCAGCCTTCCCGTAGGCCTGGTCCTGGACGGGCTTGTACTCATCAATTTCCTGGGCCTTGTGGTCTCCCACAAGGATTTCCGCCAGCAATGGAAAACATTCGTCCGGCGTCCAGTGGTTATCGTTATGATCCTGAGCTTCTGCTACGGCACACTCGAGATGTTTAACCCCAACACCACGGGCGCCTCCGCCTCGAACTGGCTCGGTGACCGAAAATTCCTGGAATTCATCCTTATCCTCTTCACCGCTTACGTACTGCTAAGCTCCTACCAGAAGGTCCGTCAATATACCTTTATCCTGCTGGCCTTATCTACCCTTTGCGCCCTCTACGGCTGCATCCAGGAATGGCACGGCCTCTTTCCCTGGGAACTGCAGGCTATCATGGCAAACCCCCTGTCCTATTCCCTCCTCTTCTCCGGCGGTACCTTTCGCAAATTCGGTACGCTTTCCGACCCCCCCGCCTTCGGTATCGTCATGGCGATCTGTGCCCTCTACTTCATGATACTCGGCATCTATGAAAAGAATACCCGCATCCGCCTCCTCTTTTTTGCCTGTACCATCCTCATGCTCCTGGGCATGAGCTATTCAGGCACCCGGACAGCATATGCCGTCATCCTCGCAGGGATCGTCTTCTTCATCCTATTGAATATCGATAAGCCCGCCATTCAGAAATTCGGCGTCGTTATGGTCTTCATCTTCCTCGCCCTGATGTACGGCCCTTTTTCCGGCGTCGCCACCATCCGCCGCTTTCGGAGTACCTTCGACGGGACAAAAGACGAATCCTATAAGGTCCGCATCATCAATCGCGAATTTATCAAACCCTATATCCGTCAACACCCCATCGGCGGCGGCATGGGAACCACCGGCCTCGCCGGCGCCATCGAGCACCCCGGCAACCCCCTGGCTAACTTCATGCCCGACGGCGCCTATGTCACCCGGGCTGCCGAAACAGGATGGATCGGGCTTCTCATCAACTGCATCGTATATTTCATTATTCTCAGAGCAGCCATCCAAGCCTATTTCCGCGTCAAAGATCAACGCCTCAAAGTCTATTACGCCGCCGGCGCCAGCTGCATCTTTGCCTTCTACGTCGGGGACTATGCCCAGAATGCCATAGGCGGGCCCACCGACGTCGGTATCTACTTTGCCATCATTGCCATGGTCCTTAAACAGCCCGATTATGACAACAACCTCGAAACAAGCCCAGCCACCGAACAGTAAACAGCTCCGGGCAGGACTTACCTGGCTCCGCTTCTGTTTCGCACTCTTGTGCCTTTCCGAACCCTTCCTCGCCGCAGGCCAGTACCAACCGGAAAAAAGCCCATGGGCAAAACTCGACGCCGGTTATAAGAACCATCCCCCCACCCATAAAATAGGAAAGGTCATTCCCGCCGAATACCGCGCCTGGTATATCATGGACGACGGCACCGTCTGGGCCTATAATAACGGCTCCAATTATCCCGTACAGTTCCCCATCGCACGTAAAGCCGTCACCGGGTCGGGCGGCTTCAATTATTTCCGCGTTATAGACGACGAAGGCTATGTCTGGACCTCTAAGATCGACTACACGACAAACACCCTGCGCATCCCCAAAGACACAACCGGAAAGCCCTTTGACGGCAATTGGTACATCGATGCCTATGCTCATATTTGTGCCACCATCCGGAAGGATTCCAGCATCTGGTATTTCGGTGTCGACGCTTTCAGCTTCTTTTATCCCGGTGGCAATGTCGTTATGATGACCGGCATGACCATGCTTCCCACTCAGCTATCGCCGCCGGGAATGAAATGTAAAAAAGTAGTCTTTGGCGGCGCCAGGATCATCGCACTTACCACCCGCGGTGAAGTCTATGAGTTCCGCTACGGCTCCCGCTCACCTATACGCATACCGACGCCCCGCCCCGCTACCGACATTTTCGCCTCCCACCTGGACGTAGCCGGCTGTATTATCCCGGATCCCGGAGAAACATCAGGCATGGGCTATCCCTTCATCTGGGGAGGCGCATCCAGTATGTATGGAGGCAGTACCCCTTTCAGCCAACCCGCGCCGGTAAAAACCCTCTGGAAAATGACCGCCCCGGTCAGAGAAATTACCACCAGTTCAAATACCATCCACTACATCGATAGCCTCGGCAGAATGTTCGGCATCGGATTCAACTCTCTGGGAGAAGTCGGCAACGGCATAGAATTCGTCAACAAATACGACTACCCCGGCTTCCCCGGCTACGGCTGGACCTATCAGGACTATGAGAACCCCTCGGGCCCACCACCCGCTCAGATCGGCGCCGGAATCACCTGGCGACATCTCTGGTCGAATAACTGGTATACCCTCTATACCTATGCACAAGATACCCATGGCAACATATATAGCTGGGGTCGCAATAAATCGATGGTTTTGGGCAATGGACTCAATAATTTGCAGGACCAGCACAGCCCGGATGCCCTTGATGTTCTTACACCCACCAGGGTCCATCCCCTTTCAGCCCGCTTCCAGAACTACAACTTTACCCCCCCATCTATCCACGCCGGCCCCGATCGGACGATCGCCGCCTCCACAGTCCTGCTCAGCGGATCAGCCACGCCGCCCCTCCTGGTCAAAGCGACGCCCACAGCCGCCAACGGGATCGATACGGTCGACTATAGTATCGTCTCCTGGAAATGGGTAGAAGTAAAGGGCCAGGGAGGAAAGATCACATCCCCCAACTCCCCCACCACCACGGTCACCGGCCTATCCCCCGGAATCTATGTTTTCAACCTCCAAACCACGGACAATAATACGGGTACCCTCAGCGCTAATGTGACGATTACCGTGAAAACACTCAAATGACCCTAAAAACCCTAATAATCCCTATTTTAGTGTACCTTCACAGACTCAACTCCCTAAAGACTCAGTCCCGATCATGATAGTGATTCACATCTTCACCATCCTCCTGTTCGTCTATTTATTATTGACTATTCCCTATCTCTTCATACTGTCGATCGCCGGTCGCTTTGGCAAATTGAAAACCTATACTGCCCATCCCAGAAAAGCCCGTATCGCTGTCATCATACCTTCTTATAAAGAAGATAATATCATCGTCGAAACAGCCACCCACGCCCTCGCACATGACTACCCCGTGGAAAATTTCACCGTGACGGTCATCGCAGACCAGCTGAACAAGACGACGATCGATCGCCTCCGCGCCTTACCCGTCCGGACCCTGGAAGTCAACTGGCAAAAAAGCATGAAGGCCAAATCGCTCAACGCTGCACTCTCCGCCCTGGCAGATGATCACTATGACCTTGCCTTCATCCTCGACGCCGATAACCTCATGTCCCCGGGTTGCCTGGAAAAGGTCAACCATGCCTTCCAAACCGGCTGGGCTGCCATCCAATGCCACCGGAGCGCTAAAAACAGGAACACCCCTATCGCAGTCCTTGACGCCATGAGCGAAGAGATCAACAATACGATCTTCCGCCGCGGACAGCGCGCGCTGCACCTTTCCTGCGCATTAATTGGTTCCGGCATGGCCTTTGAATTCCACCTGCTGAGGGAAATATTCGCTTCGCCCGCTATCCAGGATAACCCGGGTGAAGATAAAGAAGTCGAAGTACGTCTTATCGGCAAAGGTCTTCGCGTAGAATATATCGAAGACGCCTATGTATATGACGAAAAAGTGCAACGGAAAGAAGTGTTCCAAAGACAGCGCACCCGCTGGCTCGCTACCCAGCTTGAGAATATCCGGCCTCTTTTATCAAAGGAAATGCGCAGGAAGGCCATAAAAAGCGTCTACCTGCATAAGATCTTCGAATGGCTGCTCCTGCCCCGTCTGCTGATCATGCTCCTGATCTCCCTCCTTCTTCTGCTGTGTGGCATAGACGCGTGGACAGGAACCCATATCCTCAGCCCGGCCTGGCCGTGGTGGACCATCCCGGCCATCTTATATGCCCTCACCATTGCCACCGCCATACCCTCTTCCTTCTATAACTCCCGCACATTTGCAGCCCTCCTCCAGGTTCCAACCCTCATGCTGGCCATGCTGAAAGCCCTCCTGGGTATCAGAAAGAATAAAGGCAGTTTCCTCCATACCCCGAAAGAGTTTTCAAACTAGGCAAGACCTGCCTCCCCTATAGCATATCTAATTAACGCGGGTAATTTTCATTAGTGGTATAACGCAGACTTAGTAGGCTGCTGCGAATGCAACACGCTTTCCAGCGGGACGCCAATCATCCTTTCGAGATCGATCCTGATCAGGTCCTGTTGCAGTTGAAGATTCATACTCTTTGCCATCTCGTCGTTCTTTGTCCGCTGAGCGGCAATATAGGCGTCGACGCTTATCTTGCCCTGCTTGAAACTCTCCTCGGCCTGAGAAGTGACCACCAGTACATCGTTGATCAGCTCATTTTGCATCTGGATCAGCACCGCGTATTCCTTATATTGCTTATACTTCGTCAGGACATTCGCCCTGATCGCCCTGGTCAGTATCACCTGCTGGTCCTTGGTGTTGGCAATGGACTCCCTGGCCTCCTTCACCTGGTTACCCTGCGAAAAGATAATGCCCAGGGGGACTGTAACCCCAAAAAAATACTTCGGGTAGACATAGGCCGGCTGACCATTGATAGTCGGCGCCTTGCCAAAATCCTGATCATTAAATTGCGACGAAATGGCCAACAGGTTGAGCCAGGTCGTCTTAGCCGCTTTCAATTGCAATTCATTGATCCTCTCCTGGTGCGCCGACGCATCCAATTCCGGGCCCCTCAGCGCAAGTGCCACCAGCCTGTTCTCGTTGACCGTGTCTGAATAATCACTCCCCTCGGAATTGAGGATGGGAGTACCGACCGGATTGGCTGCCTTGTTCTTGGCCGCCGGAACCGGCTGCACCGGAGTTTGGGCCGAAACAACCCGGATGCCGAAAAAAAGCCCTGTTGCAAGGATAAAAAATCGACTCATGTTATTATATTACGTTTACGTTTTCCAGGTCGACCATATTCAATACCGATCCGGTGAATTTCCCGTTCAGCTCCTTAAAGAATTTCACCGACTCTTTATCTATTTGCTTGACGATATGCGACGCGGAAAATATCGCAACCACCCCATCCACATAACCCACCAGTTCCTTACTGTCGGAAAAATCATTCAACGGCGGGCCTTCCAGGAAAATATAATCGAACTCCGGCAAGAGCGTCCGCAGATTGCTTAATAAATTCTCGCGGGGTAGTATCTCCGATGGAGTATAGTCCCCGCCCTGGGATCCGATGATCAATAATTTCCCGCCACCGGTCTCGATAGGCACCCCCTTCGAAAACGCCATGATCTTCTCCTGCAGCGACATGGCCTTATTCTCTTCCGATATCTTCTCCAGGACCGGCTCCGCATGCATCAGAATGGTCAGATCGTTATTGCAAAAATTAGTATCGATGATCAGTATATTCTTCCGGCTCATACACAAACTGTATGAAACAGCCATGATAAGCGTGGTCTTCCCCTGTCCTTTCTGTGTACTGGTGAACAGGAAGATCTGCTTTCCGCTATGCTCGATTTCATACCTCAGCTTCCGGATGGACTCCCGGAAAACATTACTCCGCCTTTTGTCGATATGTCCTTCCCCCTCGACCTTCCCCATGACAACTTCCTGCAGGGACTTGTTTCTCAAAGTCATGAAATTGACCATGCTGATCAGTTTCAGGTTCACCAGCCTGGCAAAGATACCCGGCGTTCGGATGGAAGAATCCAGGTAGGTCAACAGCACGATCAGCAGGATGGCGGTCATAAAAGTGATGGCGCCGGCCATGCCTACAATAATGATCCTTTTCGAAGGCTCCGGCTCGATAGCCGGCTGGGCAACCTGCAGCTGGCGGAAATTGTTCACCGATGAAGACCCGATGTCCAGCGCATTCGTATATTTTTGTTTCGCATCGAAATATTCCCTTTCCGATAATTTGGCCTCCTCCAGCAACGACTCCACATTGGCATTCTTGGAAGAACTGGAATTGACGGTGGACCTCAAAGCACCGATCTTGGATTGCAGATCCCTGATCTTGTCCTTCCCCGCCTGTATATTGACCGTGAGATCGTTCTTCTTTTCCAACAGGTCGTTCTTCGTATCGCCCCCGCCCCCCTTTTCCTCCGCTGTCACCGAATTCGAATTGGAATACTTGGAAAAATACTCGGCCTCCAGTTGTTTATATTTGCTCAATTGAGCCTTGTCATTCGTCTTCAGATACTCCGCATAGGCATCATTCATGGCCTTCCGGGCCTGTATAAGCTCTTCGTTATTGTTCTGATTGGGCAGGGCAGCAGCGGTGCCGCTACCCTTGGTCAAATTGTCCAGCTTCTGATTGATCCGTCGTAGCTCATAATCGTAGTCCGTCTGCTTATCCGTTTCATCATTCAGGGATCGTTCGAATTCGGTAATAAGATCCAGGTTGCTTTGGTTCTGCGAAGCTATATCTCCGAGCCCCTCTGACGCCAGCAATTTTTTCTTGTCCTCCCATTCCTGCTTTTTTTTCTCCATCATGCTTTGCAACGTATCGATCGACTCCTGGGATTTCGCAGTCCGGATATTCCTGTAATACCGGATGAACTGATCGAATAAATTATTGACGATGAACGCCGATAACTCCGGATTCTCCGTCTTGCAGTCCACCTCGATGTAGTCTGTACGCTGGACCTGGAAGACCTGGATTGCCTGGCTCAGATATTTATAACTATACCCGTAAAGGGCTAAATACTCGAGAAGATCCCTCTCATCCGGCTTGTAAGACGTCAACACACTCATGTTCTCCAACTTGTCCTCGAATACCTTCCGCGCCGCCGCGGGATCGATGCTTGCATAAAAAGACGATTGCTTCTGGGCCGGTGTCAGACTCCGGAATGGCGTAGGACTGCCGAGATCATGCAGGATCAGTGTATACGAAAGCAGGCTGATGACGGAAGGCGAATTCCACGTATTGATGGCATTATTGAACTTGACATCCGCGTCATAAATATTGTAATTGCTCTCATTGACCTTGATCTCGTCAGGAACGGCAAAACCCGTGGAAAAACGGGAGGTGGACAGATAAATCTTGGGCTCATTGCGGGTAAGGAACCAGGCGACCAATGATGCCAGCAGGGTAGCTCCTAGGATGATCCATTTCCGCTTCAAAATCACCCTAAATAGGTAAGCAAGATCCATGAACTGTGTTTTTGCCCAAATTTAACCTTAAAAATTACATGCTGCCAATATCTTCGCGAAAAGTCCCCAAATCCGGGATTTAACGGCAAACACCCTGTTTTATTGCTATCCCGGCGCCCTCCGCAAGTCCCGAAAAATCAGTAAGTTTGACCATACATGAACAGACGAACAGCCATCTTTCGAATGTCAATAACCGCCCTCGGCGCCATCGCTGCCGGAGCAACCTATAAATGGTGGACCCTCGCCAGGCGCCCCGACCTTGATTACCTGCGCCAAAACCCGCAGTTGATCGCCGCACTCGCCGAGACGATCATCCCCGCCACCAGCTCCCCCGGAGCTAAAGCTGCCGGAGTCCAGGATTTTATCCTTAAAATGATAACGGACTGCACGCCCCGAAAGGAACAGAATAGCTTTATCGACGGTTTGAAGGACCTGCAAACATGGTGCCGCCATACCTACAGCCTGCCCTTCGAGGAATGCCCTGCCAATCAACAACAGGCAACGCTCGCCCGCTTCGAGGAAAAGGACAAACCCTTCAAAGGCAAGGCCGGTAAATTGGAATCCCGTCTGCTCGGGAGGCCTTTTTTTTCTATCCTGAAAGACTATACGGTGCAAGGTTACTGCAGTTCACAGCCCGGCGCCACCGAAGGCCTGGCCTATGCATACATTCCGGGCCATTTCAGCGCCTGCATTCCGCTGCAACCGAACCAAAAAGCCTGGGCGACGAATTAATAATCAATTAACTGATCATGGGAAGCCCCAATCAATACACATTCGACGCCATTGTGGTCGGCTCCGGTATCAGCGGAGGCTGGGCTGCAAAAGAGCTTTGCGAAAAAGGACTCAAAACGCTTGTCCTCGAAAGAGGACGCAACGTCGAACATATCAAAGACTACCCTACGGCGCCGCTCAACCCCTGGGACTTTGAATACCGGCTCAACCACACGGAAAAAGAAAAAGCCGCGGACCCGATCCGCACGGCTTACGGAGACGCCGCCAGTGACCTCTTCTTCGTCAGGGATAGCCAACATCCCTACGTGCAGGAAAAACCCTTCACCTGGGTCCGGGGCTACCAGGTCGGCGGCAGATCACTGACCTGGGGAAGACAATGCTACCGCCTCAGCGACCTCGATTTCGAAGCCAACAGCAGGGAAGGAACCGCCGTTGACTGGCCTATCCGTTATAAAGATATCGCCCCCTGGTACGGCTATGTCGAAAACTACGTCGGCGTCAGCGGTCAGAAAGAGGGCTATGAGTTCCTGCCCGACGGCAATTTTCTCCCGCCGATGGAAATGAATTGCATCGAAGACCATTTTTCGCGAACCATACGCTCTCACTATACCGATCGCATCGTTACACCGGGCCGCGTAGCCAACCTCAGCAAAGGCTGGAATGGAAGAGGTCCCTGCCAGTACCGCAACCTCTGCTCCCGCGGTTGCCCCTTCAGCGGCTATTTCAGCAGCAATGCCGCTACCCTCCCCTCGGCCGCCGCGACGGGCAATCTCACGCTCCTGCCGGATTCTATCGTCATCGAAGTGCTGTACGATGCCGGTCGGGACCGCGCAAGCGGCGTACGCGTCATGAACGCACACACCAAAGCCGTAACGGAATACTATGCGCGCATCATTTTTCTCAACGCCTCTACTATCGCTACCGCAGCTATCCTCCTGAATTCTGTCTCGCCCCGCCATCCCAACGGACTCGGTAATTCCAGCGGCCAGGTCGGACATAACCTCATGGACCACTTTACTGGCACTGGTGCGGAAGCGGATTTCGAGGGCATGCAAGACCAATACTATTTCGGCAGAAAACCCATCGGTATTTATGTCCCGCGCTTCCGCAATGTCTCCCCCGCCACCGCCCGAACCGATTATCGCCGCGGATTCGGCCTGCAGGGCAAAGGCGCCCGCGCCGAATGGAAAGAAATGGGCGCCCGCCTCCCTGGTTTCGGCCAACAGTTCAAAGACCAACTGCTCCGCCCCGGACCCTGGATCATGTGGCTGGGCGGATGGGGCGAAACCCTCCCCTATTTTGACAACCGGATCGCCCTGGACAAAGAGCTGAAAGATCCATGGGGCCTTCCCCAGGTAAAGATCAGCTTCGAATACCATGACAACGAACGCGCCATGAGCAAGGACATCCTGGACGTGATTACCGAAATGTTCACCGTGGCCGGCTTCACAAACATTCGTGCCTACAGCTACCTCCAGCCCGGAGGCACCGCAGTCCATGAAATGGGCACCGCCCGCATGGGACACGATCCCTCAACCTCTGTACTCAATGCCTTCAACCAGCTGCACGACGTAAAAAATGTCTTCATCACCGACGGCAGCTGCATGACCTCCTCCGGCACGGCCAACCCTTCCCTTACCTATATGGCGCTGACCGCCAGGGCTTGCGATTACGCCGTGAAGGAAATGAAAAAAGGTAACCTGTAGAAACCCCTGTAGAAAAGGCTTAGGAGACAGAAGCCTTCTTGATGGCGTCTGCAATCCGACGCCCGATGGTCCGGTAAGTATCGAGAGTATATCCCAGCATCTTGCCCAGCTCGAGCCCGATCTCCCTGCGCATGATCACATACCAGAAAATAAAGCCGGTAAGCGTCGCAATCAACGTTCCGATAGCCGCCCCATAAAATCCAAAACGCACCAGGCAGGCATAATTGATCAGCAACGCCAACCCTAACGTAAAGGAATTCGCAAAAAATACCAGCCTGGGCTTCCCGATCGAATTCAGCAGGTTCGCCGCCTGGTTCTGCGCCGGCCTGAAAATACCCGTGATCATATACATCTGCAGGATGGGAGCCGCCGCTACATACATCGGCCCGGCAATGACTACCGTCACCAACCGGGGCAAAATGATGATGACCAGGGCCGTAGGAATAGTAAATGCCAGCAGAACCGCCACCATGCGCTCATACAGGTATTTTATCCTTCCTTTCTCCTCCTGGGCCGAAGCCCTCGACGCCTTCGGAAAAAGGATCTCTGAAGCAGCATAGGAAATAATATCCACCAGCAGGTTGATGCGGGATGCTACATTGTAATAAGCCACAGAACTGGGCATAATGAACTTGCCGATCATTAGCTGATCCAGGTTCAGACCAATATTGGCGACAATGCCGGACCCAAAAATATAACCCCCGTAATGGAAGATTCTTTTGACCCACTTCCGGCTGGCTCTGAAACGGAACAACAGGTATTTTCTGCTGAACAGGAACAGCACGATGGTTCCCAGCCCGATCGTCAGGGATTGATACATCGAGAGCTGGGTCAGCGTTAGCGGCCATTTGAGCAGCTTGTACCCCACAATGACGAAGAAGAACAGGATCTGCCTGACAAAATAACCGGCAAATCCCCCCTTAAAATCAAGATTGGATTGCTGAACGGCCTCGAAATGGGCAAAGAAAACCATGCAAAGGATACCGGGAATGTACCACTTCATCATGATACCCAGCTCCTTACCGGTATGGAACCACCTGCCCAGCCAATCGGCAAATAAAATGATCAGGATAACAAAGACAATACTGATGGAGGCATTGATCAGGAACGAGGAAGAGGCCACTTCTGTCTGCTCTTCCGGATCCTCACTGCTGCTCACATATTTAATGTGGGCATTCTTCAACAAAGCGCTTTTCGTAGATTCGAAAATACCCGTGATCGTAAGAAACAATGCCCAGGTCCCCATCTGGCCGATCGTTAACTTCCGCGTCAGCAGGACAAAATTGATAAACCCGAAAAACGTCAGCGAAAACCGTTGAAAAAAAGTGAAGAACGCGGAACGGATCCAGTAAGAAGAAAGGTATTTTTTCAAGCTTCGGTGATTTTCGGCCTTTACAAAGATAAACGTTAAAAGATCGTCACTGGTATCATACCAGTGGCTTGTCACAAAAAATTCAGATATTTGCGTCTACAGACCCCGCCTTCATGCAATTCTGGGAATATATCTTTATCGTCAGCTGTTCCGTCGTTCTATACAACTATGCCGGCTATGCTTTCCTCGCCGCCCTCGTCAACACCCTATCCCGCAAAACACCTCCCGGCGCCCCTGACCCCTATACACCCGGAATATCCTTTATCGTAGCAGCCTATAACGAAGAAAACCTGATCCGTCAAAAGATCCTCAATAGCCTCGGCCAGGATTACCCCCCCGAAAAGCTCGAGTTGATCTTCGTCACTGACGGTTCTTCCGATCACACTCCCGCCATTGTAGCGGAGTACCCTTCCGTCCGTTTGCTCCACGATCCCCTTCGCCAGGGAAAATCCACGGCCGTTAACCGGGCCGTCGCAACGGCCTCACAGGAAATTCTGGTTTTCAGCGACGCCAATACCTTACTCAACAAAGAAGCCGTTCTCCGCATCGCCTCACACTACCGGGATACCAAAGTGGGTGGAGTAGCTGGCGAAAAAAAGGTCATCGGCAGCCCGGGCCGCGACGCAGCCGGCGAAGGAGAAGGCCTGTACTGGAAATACGAATCCCGACTGAAAAAAATAGACTCGGACTTCTATTCGGTGGTCGGCGCAGCCGGCGAACTCTTCTCCCTCAGAAAAGACATGTACGAACCCCTATCCCCTGATACCATCCTGGACGATTTCGTGCTCTCATTGAAAACTGCCCAAAAAGGCTTTCGGATCGTCTACGAGCCCGAAGCATTCGCCATGGAACTACCTTCCTTTTCCCTGGCCGACGAACAAAAAAGAAAGATCAGGATCGCCGCAGGCGGTTTTCAGTCTATCGTCATGCTCCGCTCCCTTTTGCTCTTCTGGCGCCATCCCCGGCTATCTTTCCTGTACCTGTCCCATCGGGTACTCCGCTGGACCCTTAGCCCCCTCTGCCTCATCCTGGCTTTTATCTCCAACCTGGTTTTATGCTTTCAACCTGATAACCACCTTTTTAAAGTCATTTTCGGTCTCCAGCTTGCCTTCTATGCCATGGCGCTCCTCTCCGGGATCCCCACACTCGTCAACCACAGATATGGCAAAATATTCAAGATCCCCTACTATTTTACGTTTATGAACGTTTCTGTTATACTTGGCTTTTTCCGATTCCTGAAAGGTGGCCAGTCGGCTGTCTGGGAAAAAGCCCGACGCGCGGAAACCGGAATTATTATTGAATAACAACATGGATAACCAACCGAATTTACAGGCGAAGAATACATGGCTCGCCAAAGCATTCAATACAGCCGTACTCAAAAAAAGCAGATTGGCCTGGGTCGACTACCTCCGTGGAATCGCCATCATCCTCGTGGTCTACCGCCACGCACTCATCGGTATCCAGCGCGGCACTATAACCGTCCCGGATGCCCTGGTCAATGCCAATATGATCTTTTACAGCTTCCGGATGCCGCTTTTCTTCATCCTCTCCGGCATCTTTATCAATAGCAGCATCGCCCGGCACCCTTTCAAAAAACTACTCTATAGTAAATTCGAAAATCTGCTTTATCCCTACCTGGTCTGGGTTACCATCCAGGTCACCCTCCAGATCCTGCTCGCCCGCTATACCAATTCGGACCGAACTGTCCATGATTATATCTTTATTCTCACCCAGCCCAAACTCCTGGACCAGTTCTGGTATCTCCCCGCACTCTTTAACTGCTCTATCGTCTACCTGCTGCTCAAAATGAAACTGCACGTTCCTGACTGGGCTCAGCTCTTCATCGGCTTCGGCCTCTACCTCCTGGCCCCGCACATCCACAGTCTAAGCATGGTCGCCGACTGGATGGAATTCTATATCTTTTTCGCTATAGGCGACCTGCTTTCTTATCTCTTCTTCCGCGAAGACACTCAGCGCTTTTTCAAAAACCCCTGGACGCTCCTGGCCGTTACCCCTGTCTTCATCTGTACAGAACTCTATTATCTTCATCTCGCCGCCGCCGGTGAAGTCTCCATCTTCTCCTACCTGGCCATTGCCCTCATCGGCTGCTTCTGTATGGTCGTGCTCGCCTTTCGGCTGCAATCCCTGGACATCCTGCGCTTTCTGCGCATCATCGGCTTCCATTCACTCTTTATTTACGTTATGCACGTATTGGTTACCGCCTTCACCCGCGCCATCCTTACGAGGGTCTTTCACCTGCATAACCCGGTCGCCCTCCTTGCCTGCTGCATCATTACCGGCATCACCATCCCTATCATTTTCTATAATTTGCTCATCAAAGACAACATCCTTTATTTCCTCTTCACGCCCAAAAAACCAAACAGAAAACTGCCCCCTGCAACGCCTCCCGCCAAAGAAAAAGAACCGGTCAGTTATACCTCTGTATAACACTCAGAACAGCCGGATCGATATGCTGCGCCGTATCGCTTAAGGGCTTCCCGAAAAATACGGTCTCATATTCATTCCGATAAACGCCGTTGGCCTGCGTACGTACCATCACCTTCTTGTTCAGCGAAGTATACGTCATGTACCCCACACTCACGACACCTAGCACCACATATACCGCACAGGCCAGGTAAACGAACAGCTTCGGCAATCGCGCAGTCGGAAATGGGCCGCAACAGATCACAGCCACGATAAGTGGTAGTATGGGTACCCAGAAACGCGGATCATAGAACGGCCAGTCGAACATCAGCAACGTGTAATACAACAGATAGGCAATCACTACGAATGGAATAACCTTCCGCCGCAGATAGACCAGCCATCCAAAACCACCTACCAGTAGTATCCCGGTCACCAGGTAGATCAGCTTGGCCTTGCCAAGGGTCACAAACGGCGTCAGCTTCACTATCGACGTATTGAATCCGACTTCCGACCATTCCGTAAAATGCCACTTTATCATCGCGGAGAACGTGGTTCCTTTCTTGAATTGCTTGGAGAAAACCTCGGTGTAATGATCAAGCCCCAACACTCTTGAAAACACTACGACCCCAACCGCCACCAACACCAGCAGGATAACCAGTGTCCTGTTCCGGCGGATCAACTGCAAAAGCTCCTGCCTGTATAACCCGACCAGCCCGGTCATTAGCGCAATAATCAGCGCTACTCCCACACTCCGCGTCAGAAAAGCCAGCCCCCCGCACAAAAATGCCGCTAACAGATGACCTGTCCGCCTGCTCTCCGCATACCGGTTAAAAAAATACAGGCTTGCCATGGAAAAAAAAATATACTGCATCTCAGACAAGGGATGGGTAACAAATTTGATCATGGTCCAGTTCAGCAGGATCAGCAGCATGGGTACCACTGCTGGCAGCACCTGGCCAAAAAGCTTCTTCATCAGCAAAAGCCCCGCGAACAGATAAAAAATATTGATCAGGATCAGCACAAAAGAATGCAGCAAATGCAGCTTGGATAAAATGATAAGCAGCGCCGTATACCCGTATGGGAAATAATCTTTAGCGGCTTCCGAATCCGGCGGGCACCCGAACTCCAGGCAGTCCTTGATGGCAAAATACCGCAGCGTATCCACATGCAGCCTTATCGGACTCAGACAATTCAGCAAATAAATGCCGGCCAGAACTAACAACAATATCTTCATCAACCTCGTACTACGCTCAGCCATCAGGCAAAAAGGTTATATTTTAAAATACAAAAAATAGCCCTGAAACCATCCTTCCACCCGATCTTCTTCCCTTCATCATAGGTACGGCCGTAATACGAGATACCTACTTCGTAGATACGGATCTTGGGAACCCGCGCAATCTTGGCCGTTACCTCAGGTTCAAACCCAAAACGCTTTTCCTTTAACTCTATTTGTTGAATAACGGAAGTCTTGAAAAGTTTGTAGCAAGTCTCCATATCCGTCAGGTTTAGATTCGTGAACATATTGCTGAGCCGGGTCAGGAACTTATTTCCGATACTATGCCAGAAAAACAGGATACGATGAGAGTTGCCTCCAAGGAATCGGGATCCGTATACGACATCCGCATCCCCCCTGACAATCGGCTTCAATAGCAAATTGAACTCCTCCGGATCATACTCCAGGTCGGCATCCTGCATGATCAGGTATTGCCCCGTGGCC
>PMUF01000456.1 GCA_003167015.1 Chitinophagaceae bacterium
GGAGATCGGCATCCGAAAGGTATTAGGAGCTACGATGTCGGGCATCATGGTCATGTTGTGTAAGGAGATCGTCCTGCTGATCGTCCTCGCTTTGTTGATCGCCACACCGCTGGCCTGGTACTTTATGCATCGATGGCTGCAAGGGTTTGCCTACCGGACGCCGCTTAGCGGCTGGATGTTTGTCGCGGCGGGAGCCGCGGCGATCGGGATCGCGCTGCTCACGGTAGGCTTTCAGGCGATGAAGACAGCGTTGGCTGATCCGGTAAAATCATTGCGTACCGAGTGATGAGGTCCCCAGCTCACTGCTTTGAAGGCCCTTATTTTAAGCTAAATATACAATAAGGGTATATTTGTGACATTATGGATACACGATCCCTAACCTTGAAGGTTTCCTCAACTATCGGCACGGTGTCGGCCGAGTATGTCATCCCGGAAGCGCCCAAGTGTGTGATGACGCTGGCTCACGGAGCAGGAGCAGGGATGGACCACGCTTTCATGGTCACCCTGGGCTCCTTGCTTGCCGAGGTGGGCGTTGCCACCCTGCGGTTCAACTTCCCCTTCAGCGAACACAAAAAAGGAAGGCCTGATACGCCCGCCGTAGCCCATGAGACTATCGCTGCGGCCATCGACCATGCGAATGGATCTTATCCATCCCTGCCGCTTTTTGCTTCCGGCAAGTCCTTTGGGGGACGGATGACCTCGCAGTACCTGGCGGCCCATTTCCGCCCCGAGGTGAAAGGGATCGTTTTCTACGGGTTTCCCCTGCACCCTTCCGGCAAGCCTTCCACGGAGCGGGCGGTGCACCTCCACGAGGTGAAGGCAAAGATGCTCTTTTTGCAGGGGACAAGGGATGAACTGGCCTCCTGGGACCTGATCCAAGAGGTCTGCGCCTCGCTTCCGAAGGCTACGCTGGTCAGGATTGAGGGCGCCAACCACATGTTCAAGGCCGGCAAAACGGATGTGATGGCTTTGCTGGTAAAGGAGACCCGAGACTGGGTGGGGAAATTGGCTGACGCTTAGATGCTTAATTATATATTCACTTATTATGAAAAGAATTGCCATTCTCCTACTGGTCCTGTTCATGTATGAAAGGGGGGAGAGTCAATCTGCGGCAATCGACTATTTTGGGCAGAAGCCCCCTGGGGAGTCGCCGGAAAAGTTTGCTCCCGGGATTATTTCAAAAGAGAACCGGTATCAATTAATGGTGGCTTTTTCGCCAGACGGTAAAGAGTTTTGCTTTACGGTCACCAATGAACATTGGTCACATTTCGAGGTATGGGCTAGCAAATATGAATCAGGTAAATGGTCCGAGCCTAAAGTAATGCCATTCTTGACGCCTGCTGGCGGATTTGGGCCAGTATTTTCCGCCGACAACCGTAAACTGTTTTTCACCTTGGGTGATTGGGTCCATCATCCTTCGACCATTTGGTATAGCATAAGGGATGGAGCGGGCTGGACTGCCGCGAGCAAATTGGATGCCCCTGTTAATTCAAAAGGCAATCAATGGCAGTTTTCTATGGCCGGAGATGGCACTTTGGTATTCACATCGGATAGGCCGGGTGGTAAGGGCGGCTATGATCTTTATTTGGCCGAGCCTGTCAATCACCAGTATCACACAGTCGCCAATATCGCCGAACTAAATAGCCCGGCAGACGAATATTCGGCGTTTATTGCGCCGAATCGNNAATAAAAGTTATATCATTTTTAGTTCGCAACGCGACGGGGGATATGGCTGGGATGACTTGTATATTTCCTTTCGGAAAAAAAACAATGCCTGGACAAAGCCCATTAATCTGGGTCCCCGGATCAATACTATCCACGCAGAATTCGCCCCGCAGATTTCGCCCGATGGCAAGTATCTCCTGTATTCCAAATGGGATAAACATAACAAATGGTCCGATATTTACTGGGTGCGCATAGACAAACTGATCATTCGTTTAAAGCGGCAATACGGTATCATTTGATGGCCTAAGGCCCGATAAAATTGCCCTACGACCCCACAATCGTTGGATTTCTACCAATAAAAAAGCCCCAATTGGGTTTGGGACTTTTGTGGCACATTCGTACCGCGTAGGGGAGTCGAACCCCTCATTCCTCCGTGAAAGGGAGGCGTCTTAACCGATTGACCAACGCGGCGGTCGTATAAACCGTTCTGCCGGTTTTCCGTGAAAGGAGTGCAAAGATATAGGCGATTGAAAAAAGGACCAAATTTTTTAGTCCTTAGTTTTCAATTACTTTGACTCTTACCCCCCAAAATCGATCATATTGTCTCCAACCTCATTACCGACCCGGCAAAACCTTGGTAATAAAAAAATTAGACGCTCTTTTCAATTGATACCCAAAAATTTATAATGTCTTAATATCCAAAATAGTAACTTCGCTTCCTTAATTTTTTTAAATTCAAACTATTCGTTATGAGCACAGTTAAAGTTGCTATCAATGGTTTTGGCCGGATCGGGCGTTTGGCTTTTCGCCAGATTCACGGTTTGGATGGAATAGAAGTAGTAGCGATAAATGACCTGACCAGCCCCAAAGTATTGGCTCACCTGCTGAAATATGACAGCGCACAGGGCCGCTTCGATGAAGACGTAAAAGCTACCGAAAACTCAATTATCGTTGACGGCGAAGAAGTAAAAATATACGCTCAGAAAAACCCGGCCGAAATTCCCTGGAAACAACACGATGTTGACGTCGTCCTCGAATGTACCGGCTTTTTCACCGATAAAGACAAGGCTGCTGCTCACCTGACTGCCGGCGCCAAAAGAGTTGTTATCTCCGCCCCGGCTACAGGCGACCTCAAGACCATCGTTTTCAACGTTAACCATAATATCCTCGATGGCAGCGAAACCATTATCAGCTGCGCCTCCTGCACCACCAACTGCCTGGCGCCCATGGCCCAGGTACTGGATGAAAAATATGGCATTGTTACCGGTCTCATGACCACGATTCACGCCTACACCAATGACCAGAACACCCAGGATGCTCCGCATCCCAAGGGCGACCTTCGCCGTGCTCGTGCCGCCGCCGCCAACATCGTGCCTAACAGCACCGGCGCCGCCAAGGCCATCGGCCTCGTCCTTCCCAGGCTGAAGGGTAAACTGGACGGTGGCGCCCAGCGCGTACCGGTCCTCACCGGCTCCCTCACCGAACTGGTCACTATTCTCAATAAGAAGGTCACCCTCGAAGAAGTCAACGCCGCCATGAAGGCCGCCACGAACGAAAGCTTTGGCTATACCGAAGACGAGATCGTCAGCACCGATGTCATCGGCATTACCTACGGTTCCCTCTTTGACGCCACCCAGACCCGCGTCATCGCCAATGGCGACCACCAACTGGTAAAGACTGTCAGCTGGTACGATAATGAAATGAGCTATGTCAGCCAGCTCGTTCGCAGCCTCAATTATTTTGCGAAACTGATCTCTAAATAAGCGTCAAAATAAAAGCCCGGTCTGTCCCACGACAGACCGGGTCCTTTTTATACCTTATATTATCTATATGAGTCTATTCAGCCAGCATTCGTTTGCAAATGAAAAAGCCCTGATCCGGGTCGATTTTAACGTGCCGCTCAACGACAAATTCGAGATCACCGACGATACCCGTATGCGGGCGGCCATTCCCACCATTCAGAAGATCCTTAAAGACGGCGGCAGCGTCATCCTGATGAGCCACCTTGGCCGGCCCAAAGATGGTCCTACGGACAAATATTCACTCAAACCTCTCGTTCCCCACTTGCAAGAGCTGTTGAACAACGCCGGCACAAAGACGACCGTACTGTTTGCCACCGATTGTATCGGTGAGCCCGCGACCTCCGCAGCCGCCCAGCTCAAGCCCGGCCAGGTCCTGCTGCTGGAAAATCTCCGGTTCTACAAAGAAGAGGAAAAAGGCGATAAGTCCTTCGCCGAACAACTGGCCCACCTTGGCGACGTCTACGTCAATGACGCTTTCGGCACCGCCCACCGCGCCCACGCCTCCACGGCCGTCATCGCCCAGTTCTTCCCGAAAGAAAAGAAGATGTTCGGCCTACTGATGGAAAGCGAAGTCGCCAGCGCGGAAAAAGTCCTGCATCAGTCGCAAAAACCTTTTACTGCCATCATCGGGGGAGCGAAAGTCTCCGACAAGATCCTCATTATCGAGAACCTGCTCGACCGGGCTACCGACATCATCATCGGTGGAGGCATGGCCTATACCTTCTTTAAAGCGACGGGCGGAAAGATTGGCAATTCTCTTTGCGAAAACGACCGCCTGGATACTGCAAAGGCGCTCCTTAAAAAGGCGGAAGAGAAAGGTGTCAGGATCCACCTGCCCGCCGATAGCATTATCGCCGACAAGTTCGATGCCAACGCCAACGATTCCACTGCGCCCAGCAACAATATTCCCGATGGCTGGATGGGCCTGGATATCGGCGAGAATGCCGTAGAACAGTTTACTAATGTCATTCACCGGTCGAAGACCATCCTGTGGAATGGTCCGATGGGCGTCTTTGAAATGCCTAAGTTTCAGCACGGTACCAAGGCAATCGCCAAGGCGGTGGTTGAAGCAACCGCTAACGGGGCATTTTCATTGGTAGGCGGCGGTGACTCGGTCTCCGCAGTTAACCAGTTCGGCTACGCTGATAAGGTCAGCTATGTATCTACCGGCGGCGGGGCCATGCTGGAATACTTCGAGGGAAAGGAACTGCCGGGGATCGCGGCGATCAAAGAATAGGCCACCAGCCGGCCTCCGCCGGTCACAATCGCATGCTGATCACGATCTTCCCGAACTGCCGGGCATCGTCCATCCACCGCATCGCGGCCTCTCCTTCTTCAAAAGGGAACACCGTATCTACTACCGGCCGGATCGAATGCTGTCCGACAAAATCGATCATCGATCGGAAATCAACCGGGCTGCCCATAGTAGAACCCAGCACCTGCAGCTGCTTCCAGAAGATGCGCCTCGCCACCACCTGCGTGGGATTGCCGCGGGTAGCGCCATAGATAACTACCCTCCCACCAGGCATCGCGAGATCCAGCAGGTCATTCATCCCATCCCCGGCAGCCCCGTCGATAATCACGTCGAAGGCGCCCGCCAGTGACTTCAAAGTATCGACCCATCCCGACTCCCCATAGTTGGCGCAGCCTGTAGCCCCCAGGGCCATTGCTTTATCCAGTTTATCCGGACTACCAGACGTTACAATGACCTCAGCTCCCGCCGCCACTGCAAACTGCAAGGCAAACAAAGCCACCCCGCCGCCGATGCCCGTGATCAGGACCTTCTCTCCGGGCCGTATCTGCGCCCTCGTCATTAAGGCCCGGTATGCCGTCACCCCTGCCAACGGCAGCGCCGCCGCTTCCTCGAAAGAAAGCTCCACCGGTTTCTCCACCAGGTTCCGCACCGGTACCCTGACGTATTCCGCAAATGTCCCGTCATCCGGCAGACCCAGAATACGAAAGCCCGCCGGATCCTGGAAGCGGCCGATTCCCCCCAGTTCAACGCAGGATTGATGATAACCTCCTTTCCCACCCAATCCGCGT
>PMUF01000109.1 GCA_003167015.1 Chitinophagaceae bacterium
GAGATCGGCATCCGCAAAGTGCTCGGCGCCACCGTCACCTCCATCGTCCAACTCTTTTCCGTCGATTTTCTGAAGCTGATCCTGCTTGCCCTGCTCATAGCCACCCCAGTCGCCTGGTGGCTGATGTCCCATTGGCTGACCGACTTTGCCTATCGCATCAGCATCAGCCCATGGATATTCGCTGCCGCCGGCCTTACCACTATGGTCATTGCCCTGATCACGATCAGCCTGCAAGCTGTTAAAGCCGCGGTGGAGAATCCTGTAAAAAATCTACGGATGGATTAGATCAAAAGAGTCCGCTGGCAAGTGATGCAACGTTAGCCTGGGTTTTATTGTTATAGCTAAAACGACTGTTATGCACCCCTCAGCTAAACTGTTCTTCCTCGCCGTTGTTTTCTGTTTCGTGGCTTGCACGAAGTCTGCCACGTCATCAACTGAAAATAACCAGAACGGGCCCGGCCATTGGAATCTGGTAAGCGATTCGACCTTTGAGGGCGTCGCGCAAAACAATCATCCGGTAGATTATACCGGGCAGCTCGGCGATTATTTCAGCTTCACCACCGATGGTCATCTTTACACCAGGGAAGGGGGAGTGCCGGATACCCTTACCTATAAGATGGTGTCAGACAGCACCATCATCATCAGCGACTTTGCCTATACTGCCAATGGGGTGTCCCCTACCGACACGATCAAAGGCCTGGGCGCCAATAGCCTGACAACCGTCACGACGGGCGACACCATCGTCATTGAATCGCCCTGGTTTGGTACGCCCGGCGGTTTGTTTTGGAGAAAAGTCACCCTCAGCCGTTAGCTATGTCACAACCGCAACGCTATATCGCTCACTTCGACCTGGACGCTTTTTTTGTAAGCGTCGAGTGTATCCTCGACCCCTCACTGAAGGGGTTGCCGCTCCTTGTCGGCGGCCATAGCGACCGGGGAGTAGTGGCGGCCTGCAGCTATGAGGCGCGCAAATATGGCATCCACTCGGCGATGCCGATGAGGACGGCCATGCGGCTCTGCCCACATGCGACAGTAGTGGGGAACGCCCGCGGCCAGTATAGCAAGTACTCCCGGTGGGTGACGGAGATCATTGCGGCGAAAGCGCCGCTGTTCGAAAAGGCGTCGATAGATGAGTTCTATCTCGATCTGACAGGCATGGATCGCTTCTTCGACCCCTATCAATGGACGATCAATCTCCGGGATGAGATCATGACAGCCACCCAGCTTCCTATTTCCTTTGCCCTGGCCTCCAATAAAATGATCTCGAAGATCGCCACCCAGGAGGCCAAGCCTAACGGCTATATTCAAGTGCCTAATGGAATGGAGCGGGAATTTCTCGCCCCGCTAAAGGTCAACAAGATTCCGGGTGTAGGTGAGCATACCTACCAGGCCATGCAGGAGATGGGCATCTTTACGATAAGGGATTTGAGTGAGCAGCCGGTCGACGTGCTGGAAAGACGCTTTGGCAAATATGGGGCGGAACTTTGGGACAAGGCCAGGGGCATTCATCATGGCGAGGTGACGCCCTATCACGAAGCGAAGTCCATTTCCACCGAAAATACCTTCGAGGAGAACAAGACGGATATGGAGTTCCTGATGGCGGAACTGGTACGCATGACCGAAAGAGTCGCCTATGAACTGCGGCAGGACAACAAGACGGCGGGGTGTGTGGCGGTAAAGATCCGCTACCCCGATTTTGAAACGACGTCCCGGCAGATGACGATACCTTATACCTTTTACGACGATGAACTCATTGCAAAAGCCAAGGAGCTGTTCCATCAACTCTACCGTAAGGGCCAGCCGATCCGCCTCCTTGGGGTCCGGCTGAGTGAGCTGACTTCCGAGGCGATACAGACGAACCTTTTCGAGGATACGGGCAAGAAAACGCAATTGTACAAAGCGATTGACGACGTGAAGGGCCGGTTTGGTAAAGATGCGGTGGTGAAAGCGGGTGGACAGGCCGCCGCCGATCGCGATAAAAGCGCCGGTGAGGGGGTGTCGCGTTTTTTGAGGAAATCGGGTGGGGAGAAGCCGAAAGAGGAAGGCTAGGGCCCTAGAAATTCCCGCAGCGCCGCATTGAATTTTTCGGGTTGCTCCATGTTTGGCAGGTGACCAGCCTTCTCAATGACTTTCAATACCGATCCCAGGATGGGGGTGTGATCTCTTCTTTCAGCTCGCCCTCTTTGGACAGCCGCTGCACCTGCCGCATTCGTCGTTGTCATCATCTCCGTCAAATGGGCAACGGTGGCGGGTTGCGTTTGAAAAGTATTTTCACCCATAAAGTGATGGATCCGCTGAGCCGTAAATCGCTGCATTCCTTCGGTCAGGATTTTCTGTGACAGGTTGATCCGGTTGATATAACCATCGCTGGTTTCCGATCGCGCATCCGTGTCGGCCAACACCATCCCATCAAACAGCCCGGGCCTCAGCCGGTACAGTTCGAAGATGATCTGCCCACCCATCGACAAGCCTACAAATACCGCTGATTTGATTTCCAGCTCTTCCAACAGATGCCATACATCGAGAGCGATCTCATCCAGCAGAACGATTCCCGCTGTGATGCCGCTGTCCCCATATCCCCGCAGGTCCGGGATGAGAAGGCGATGTGTGCGGCTGAATTCGACGATCTGGTCACGCCACATAGAGCGATTGAATGGCTGGCCATGGATGAACACGATCACGTCACCCGTCCCCAGGTCATCATAGATCAGATTGATACCCCTTATTTTAGCGTTCTTTTTCATTTTATGAGACTAAAGTCTCACGAAAGTAGTATTTTGGGCGATATGTCCCCATTATTATTGACCAAAGGCAGGATCGTCCAAAAGCTCAAGACACGAGAGCTATTGATTTCCAAGGCGAATGAAATGCTGAAGGCGGGGAGTTTTACGGGTATAGAGGCCGTCGCCAAGGCTGCCGGGATGTCAAAAGCGACGGCCTACCGCTACTTTTCCGATGTGGAGGCCTTGAAACGGGAGGCATCCCTTCAACTCAAGGCGAAAACTAGTGAAGACCTGTTTGCCGATCTTCCGGAGACCGACCTGGCAGCCCGGTTGGACAGGTTGATCACCTATCATTTTGACTTATTCACGCAGAATGAGGTAGAGTTCAGGTTGTTCCTCGGCTCGGTCATACATGAATCCGTGACGAATAAAAAAGCTCCATCGCGCGGCGGGCGGCGTATTGCCCTGATCGAGGAGGCCTTAAAGCCTATTCAATCGAAGCTGGATGCGCAGTGCTGGGACCATATGGTGAACAGCCTTAGCGTTTTTTTTGGCATCGAGTCAGTGACCGTGCTCAAGGATGTGTGTGGGTTGGCTGATCAGGATATCCTGGCCACCTGGAAGTGGGCGGTGGAGAGGATCGTTTACGGAGCCCTCTCCGGCCCATCCGAGCGGAACATTTAAGGCTATCGGCATTACCTACTCGAAAAAGAGGGGCAGGCATACGTGTTTATACTTATTGAATACTCAGTTTTAAGTTAGTTAAAATAAAGTTTATGGTTAAGCGTTTTTGTATCGACCGATCTAAAAATGCAACCTCAATTGGTTGCGTTCACATTTATTAAATTCTTAATCTCAAGTAAATCTAAAGTCTAGTTATGAAAAACCTGAAACTCCTTTTCTTACCTATTTTAGCCGGAAGTTTAATGATCGTTAGCTGTCAAAAAGGGAATACCGGTGCTGCGGGCGCTGCAGGCGCCACGGGTGCTACAGGCGCTACAGGCGCTGCAGGTGCTGCAGGTACCGACAGTATACTGTATTCCGCTCCCATCAGATTGGTGATGAATCTCGATGAGGACACGGCGAATAATAATTATGCTTATACGGACTCGATTGCCACACCTGCCTTGACACAGGCCGTCATCAACCAGGATATCATCCTTGGCTACCTCTATGTGCCCTTTGGTGGTGCTGGTGATTCCGCCTGGGTTAGTGTTGATAATGATGCCAATCAAGAGGCGGAAATATTCCCCTCGGTTGGACTGATCAGGGTAGAATCCTATTGGACAGATTTCACAACTCCCGACGGCAACAATGGTGATCTTACCGGGATTCAATTCAAATACTTCATTGTTCCGCCCAGTGTCCTGGCCACCTCTTCTCAGCTGACAACGGCGGCAAGTCTTAAGAAGTTGAGCTATGGGCAAGCTATGACTGTGCTTGGAATCAAACCCTCTGCAACCGGCAATATTGGAACCGCTAAGACGATCCAATAAATAGATAATGTATAAAATAAATGGTCTGCGCGGAGGATTCTCCGTGCAGGCCTTCCTGTTATGAGGCGATCTCCACGGTGGCCCGGAAAGTAGTCGGGTTGAAAATATTGTTTAGCATAAAGTGGGCGACGTCTGCGCGGGCGATGGCATAGGCTTTGTCCAGCGTCCGATCGATTGCGATCCGGTAGTGACCGGTGGCCGGCTTGTTGGTCAGCCTGGGAGGACGGATGATCGTCCAGTCCAGCTCGCTTTGTTTTACGAGCTTTTCCATTAATCTCAGATCGGCATACATATTCCGCAGGATCTTTTGCAGGACATTTTTGGTGAGCCACCTGACGATCACCGAATGGGTCGGATTGACGTCCAGGCCGGAAGCAGAGATGCAAAAGATACGGCTGGCGCCTGCCAGCTGCATTTGTTGCAACAGGATGGCATTCCCCGCGGAATAAAGGGTCGTGGGCTGGGTGCTCTTCGTGCCCAACGCTGAGACGACGGCGGTCTTGCCAACCAGGTATGGCGTATAGGTCGGATGTTGGAAGACATCGCCCTTCACGATCTGCAGATTCGGATGTGTCAGGGGGNNCAGGGGTTTCTCAGCAGGGCGGTGACCTGGTAACCTGCAGCCAGTGCGATGTCGACGGTCTGACGGCCGATACCGCCATTGGCGCCGATGATGAGTATGGCGGGGAGAGGACGATTTTCCATCGACGGCGAGGGGGAAAGGTGGCGATTTTCCATCGATGCTAGAATTTGAAAATGCTTAATACAAAGATGGTGACGATCAGCAGCAACTGGAAGAGGTAGATCGCCCTGCGCCTGTTGCGGAGTTGGCCGATGCCCCCGTTATCCGGGGTTTCGTCCAGCAATAGTTGTTTCAGCCGCAGGCCGTTCGGGCGGGCCATGACGGTGCCATTCAGCACCAACAACAGCACCAGGGGCATCTTGATCCTGAACCACAGCGCCTGGGTGACGGCGCCTTTCAATTCAATCGCCATTCACGTGCCGGTGAGGATCAGCACGATGCCGCCGATGGCGATCAGGGGGGCCAGACCCGTGGATGCTTCCAACAGGATCAGGGCCCGGTGTTTATCGGTCAACAAATATTTGCCAAGCCGGGTGCTGATGGATAAATCGGCGAATTCACTACCTGCCAAAAGCGTAAAGCCGGTGATGTGCAGAACAAGATACAGATTCAGAAGTGTTTGAAAGTTCATGACAGATTATTTATTCGGGTTGAGATGCCGGAGCTTATCCGGATTGGTCTGGATATAGATGTTGCTGATCTGGTGACCGTCCGACTCGATCGAGACCAGGCTAAAGGGCATGTCATCGACGCGGGAAAGGATGGAGGGCAGGCCGTTGATGACGACGACTTCCCAATGGAGGCCGGGGATATACCGGAAAAATTTGCCGGTGACCGTGTAGACGAGATTACCGACGTTCTTCCGCCCATAGATCGGCCTTGCGGTGGCTGTCAATCGCTGGCCGTTGATCTCGATGGCCCTGCTGCCCCCTTCCGCCATCAGCACGATATCTTCCTTCAGCAGGCCGATCAGGTCTTCCATAGTCCCTTCGGTGGCTGCCCGCAGGAAATTGTGGAGGATCTTTTCATGTGCGCGGAGGTCCACTTCAAAACGACGGCTGTCCTGGCCAAGATGATCTTTCGCGCGGCGCAGGATCTGCCTGGCGTTGTCGGCTGTGATCTCGAACAGCTCCGCCAGCTCATAGTAGTCATATGCAAAGATCTCTTTCAACAGGAAGATGGCCCGTTCGCGGGCCGTCAGTTTTTCCAGCAGGACCATCAGCCCGATCGACAGGGCGTGATAGGTCTCTATCCTGCTGTCGGCATTATCCGGGGCCCTGTCATGCAGCGGTTCCGGCAACCAGACGCCGATGCATTTTTCCCGGTTGACCCGGCTGCTGTGGAGGTAATTGATGCATTTGTTGGTGACGATCTTCACGAGGAAGGCCTTCGGGTGCCGGATTTCGATCGTGTCTACCTGCGTCCATGACAAGAAGGCGTCCTGCACGATGTCCTGGGCGGTCTCGACCTGCCCCAGCATATTGTAGGCGATCGAAAAGAGCAGGTTGCGGTATTCCAGAAAAGATTCTGCGGGAGTGTTCATATAATCATGAGACAAGATAGGCAGGGGAATTGTGACACGGGCGGGAAAATTCTGGCGGTTTTTTCGTAAATTCCTGCTATCCTAATCATTTTTATGTTCAGAAACTTTTTCAAGACAGCCGTCCGAAACCTTTTACAAAGCAAGGGACATTCCCTGATCAATATCACCGGCCTGTCGGTGGGAATGGCGGTAGCCATCCTGATCGGGCTATGGATCTACGATGAGGTTTCTTTCGACAAGCAGTTTACGAATGAACCGCGCATCGCGCAGGTGCTCCAGAATTTGACCAATAATGGGGAAGTGGAGACCTGGAATAATGTTCCCTATCCATTGGGAGAGGAGTTGCGGAAAGATTATGGTCATGATTTCAAGCATGTCGTGACGGCCATCATCTATGACCAGATCGTCACTTCCGGGGATAATAAAGTAAGAGTACATACAGGTTTTTTTGAAAAAGGCGCTCCGGAAATGTTCAGTCTTCGGATGATGCGCGGCGACTGGAACAGCCTGGATAATCCCGGCGCCGTTTTGTTATCGGAGTCCACGGCGAAGGCTTTTTTCGGTAATGAAGACCCGATCAATAAAATACTGAGATTCGATGACATGCCGGTCGCCAAAGTGACCGGCGTCTACCAGGATTTCCCGCGCAATTCGACTTTTGTCCATTTGCAATTGATGTCTTCGTGGGATTTCTTTGCCAACAACTCGACCTGGCTAAAGACATTAAAAGACCCCTGGCAGCCGAATTTTACCACACTGTATGTACAACTGGCCGATCACGCCGACCTGGCGAGGGTTTCCCATGACATCAAAGATGCCAAGCTGAAAAAGCTGAATGCTCATCTGGCCCAAAAGAAGCCCGAGCTATTCCTGCATCCCATGAGTAAATGGCATTTGTATTCGGAGTTCAGAGACGGGGTGAATGTGGGCGGCCCGATTCAATATGTGTGGATGTTCGGGGTCACGGGCAAATTCGTGCTGCTGCTGGCCTGTATCAACTTTATGAACCTGAGCACTGCCCGTAGCGAACGACGGGCGCGGGAAGTGGGGATCCGGAAAACGCTGGGCTCGCTGCGGCGGCAGCTGGTGCTGCAATTCTTCCACGAATCGATGTTGACGGTGTTGCTGGCGTATGCTCTGGCGTTAGTGTTCGTCATCCTGGCGCTGCCCTTTTTCAACCAGGTAGCCGACAAGCAAATGACGATCTTATGGGGCAACCCTTTCTTCTGGCTGCTGAGCATCGCCTTTATATTGGCAACGGCGCTGGTAGCGGGGAGCTACCCGGCCTTTTATTTGTCCAGCTTCAAGCCGGTGAAAGTGCTTAAAGGTACTTTCCGGGCCGGGCGACTCGCGTCTGTCCCGCGTAAAGTGCTAGTGGTACTGCAGTTCACGGTATCTGTCACGCTGATCATCGGAACCGTCATCGTCTATCGCCAGATCCAATATGCCAAAAACCGCCCGGTCGGCTATACAAGGGATGGGCTGGTGAGCATTCCGACCTGGAATGCCTCCATTCACAATCATTTTCAGGCAGTGAAGGACGAGCTGCTGCGATCGGGTGCCATCAGTAACATCACGGAGGCCAGCAGCGAGACGACGACTACCGCCGGCAGCACCAGCGGTCTGTCCTGGGAAGGCAAGGACCCCAACCTGTCGATTGATTTTACCACTGATGCTATTTCTTACGAGTACGGTCAGACGGTGAACTGGCAGATCATGGCGGGGCGGAATTTCTCCCCGGCCTTTGCGACGGATTCATCGGCGATCATTTTGAATGAGGCGGCTGCCCGGTTCATGGGATTAAAAAAGACAGTCGGAGCCGTCGTCACCTGGTGGGGTAAGCCCTTTACGGTGATCGGCGTGGTAAAAAATATGGTCATGGTCTCGCCTTACGATGATCCCGAACCGGTCGTTTTTAACCTGCTGGGTCCGAATGATCCCGGCAATGCGGCGATCATCAAGATCAATCCGGCCATCAGCGCCAAAGATGCGATCACCCGGATCGCGCCGGTCTTTCAGCGGTTCAATCCCGACCAGCCTTTTGAATACCACTTCGTGGATGATGATTATGCCCGGAAATTCAGCAATGAGGAGCGGGTCGGAAAGTTAGCCGGCTTTTTCGCGTTGCTGGCGGTGGGTATCTCCTGTCTGGGGTTGTTTGGTTTGATGTCGTTCGTGGCGGAGCAGCGTAAAAAGGAGATTGGGATCAGAAAGGTATTGGGTGCATCGGTATTCAGCGTCTGGAACCTGCTGTCGAAAGATTTTGCGTGGCTGGTGTTGCTGTCCTTTGTCATTTCCGTGCCGGTGGCCTGGTATTTTATGTCGGGCTGGCTGCAGAATTATCATTACCGGACGACGTTGTCATGGTGGATCTTCCTTGCCGCGGGTGGCGGGGCGATGGCGATCACGATGGCGGTCGTTAGTTGGCAGGCCATTAAGGCGGCGGTGAGCAATCCGATCAGGAGTTTGAGGGCGGAGTAGGGGGAGGGGGCGCGCGAGTGCGCGGCCGCGGTTTCAGGGCTGGATGCCGTATTTCGTGCAGACTTGCTTATAGGTCAGCGAATGCGGGTCGATGCCTGTGCCGGCTACGCCCCCAGGGATCAGTATGATCCTGTACATATAGCTGTAGGTAGTCGGGGGTTTTGTTGGGAGTATCGCAGTAAAGATCTCCCCCGGATCATTATTGTCCGAGGCATCCGAGAGATAAAAGTTCAGGGAATCGGGGCTAAGCTCGGCTGCGAGATACTCTTTCTGAGTGCCGGTGGGTCCATACATGTTATAAAAGATGGCCGGCACCTGGTCTACCCATTGCTCACTGGTATCGTCATTCGATACTACCATGTATTCAAGGTATACCAGGACGACGCCCTGGTCAAGGAGCTGGCTGGTGATGGAGGGCATACTGATGGGATATTCCCGGCGGAAATAGGTGGGATCAAATGCGCTCCAATTTAATACGTTGTTGAACGCCGTCCAATTGTAATAGATGACGTTGGCTGTGCCGGGAGGGCCCTGGGCTCCTGTTTGGCCCGCGGCGCCGGCTGCGCCTGTTGCGCCGGCACTGCCGCGCAGGGAAACGGCTGTCCCCCATCCGGTGCTGGTTTTAGGGCCGTACAGGGAATCGGTCAGGTTGTCAAAATAATAGTCTCCGAGGTTGCCGGTGGTTGAGGCCGGGGTGGTGGAGCCGCTGAGGATCTGGCTGCCGGCGGCGCCAGCCGAGCCGGCCGTTCCTTGCAGGGAAATGGCTGTTCCCCACCCGGACAGGGTTTTAGGGCCGTAAAGGGAGTCGTTCGCTTCGTTGATATAGAAGTCGCCGACGTTGCCAAGGGTATCGGCCGGGACACCGTTGCCCTCGAATATCTGGCTGCCGGCGGGTCCGGCGGCGCCTTGCGCTCCCCCGGTTCCTTGCAGCCCCGCAGGCCCTTGAGGGCCTGCGGGNNCGGGACCGGTTGCCCCTTTGGGGCCTGTTTTGGCGCAGGCTGCCAGGAGCAGGGCAATAGTTATCGCCAGGGTACAGAGGAGGATGAGTAGGATATAAGATTTTCGCATGCTGCAAGATTGAGGTGGGGTCGGAAAAGATGCCGCTGCAAAATTAGGCGGCAGGGGGAAGGCCGTGGGGGAGATGTATGTGAACGACGGGATTTTGTATG
>PMUF01000407.1 GCA_003167015.1 Chitinophagaceae bacterium
CGGGTATGCGCTGCATACCGGCCGTTACGCCTGATATTCCAAAGGCTGACTACGCCGAAGGAATTTTTCTTTTCCTTCAATTGAACATCCGTCGCTACTGTTTCATGTACTTCCGTTACCAGGCGTTTAAGGATGTTAGGTTCCATTTGCACACGTGAGTGCACTAGATCACTTTTCATAACTATCTGTTTTTAATTAATCTAAAATTTATCGGAGCAGCTAAGAGAGAAAAATCATTTCTGGCCTTCGGCCAAGGACCACCGGTCCTTTTGAACACTTTAGAATCGTCGTAAGAAGTGTGTTGATTGAGTACTCTGTAGATGGCAAACTATATTGTTAGTTGCTCGATTTCGAGTGCAAAATTACACCTTTTTTTGGATATAGCAAGCAAAAAGGCCCTCAAATTGAGGGCCTTTTACTATTCGTCTGAATATCAATTACTTCACTTCTTCGAATTCCGCGTCAGTGACATTTTCACCACCGGTATTCGCCTGTTGGCCGCCGTTATGCGCACCATCACCAGGTTGTCCGCCTGCCTGCTGCGTTGCTTTATACAGCTCTTCGCTGGCCGCTGTCCAGGCATTGTTCATCTCTGCTACTGCCGCATCGATGGCTGCCACATCCTGTGATTTATGTGCCTCTTTCAGCTTGTTCAGCGCGGTTTCGATCGGAGCCTTCTTATCAGCCGGTAATTTGTCGCTGTATTCCTTCAACTGTTTTTCCGTCTGGAAGATGAGCCCGTCCGCCTGGTTGATCTTGTCGATCTTTTCGCGGGCGGCCTTATCGGTCGATTCATTGGCCCTGGCTTCTGCCTTCATCTTTTCTACTTCATCCTTGCTGAGACCGCTGCCGGCTTCGACGCGGATCTTCTGTTCCTTGCCGGTGCCTTTATCTTTAGCTGTTACATGCAGGATGCCGTTGGCATCGATATCGAAGATGACTTCGATCTGTGGTACGCCGCGGGGAGCCGGGGGAATACCATCGAGGTTGAAGGTACCCAGGCTCTTATTCTGATTCGCCATCGGCCTTTCACCCTGCAGTACATGGATCTGTACGCCGGGTTGGTTATCGCTGGCCGTAGAGAAGGTTTCGGACTTCGTCGTCGGGATGGTCGTATTGGATTCGATCAGCCGTGTCATGACACCACCCATCGTCTCGATACCGAGCGACAAGGGAGTAACGTCCAGCAACAGCACGTCCTTGACCTCACCGGTCAGCACGGCGCCCTGGATAGCTGCACCAATGGCGACTACTTCATCAGGATTGACACTTCTGTTGGCTTTCTTACCAAAGAATTTTTCAACGAGCTCCTGTACTTTGGGGATACGGGTCGAACCACCGACCAGTATTACTTCGTCGATAGCCGAAGCAGGAATGCCGGCATCTTTGAGGGCTTGTTCACAGGGTTTCAGACATCTTTCGAACAGGCTGTCTGCCAGCTGCTCGAATTTAGCGCGGTTCAGTTTCTTCACCAGGTGTTTAGGAACCCCGTCCACAGCCGTAATATATGGCAGGTTGATTTCCGTTTCGCTGGAAGAAGACAGTTCGATCTTGGCCTTTTCAGCAGCCTCTTTCAGCCGCTGCAGGGCCATCGGGTCTTTACGCAGATCTATATTTTCATCTTTTTTGAACTCATCGGCCAGCCAGTCCATGATCACCTTGTCAAAATCGTCACCACCGAGGTGCGTGTCACCATTGGTGGACTTCACTTCGAATACCCCATCGCCCAGTTCGAGAACGGAAATATCGAATGTACCGCCACCCAGGTCGAATACGGCGATCTTTTCATCCTTTCCGGCCTTAT
Organism: Chitinophagaceae bacterium; assembly: GCA_003167015.1. Classification (GTDB taxonomy): domain Bacteria; phylum Bacteroidota; class Bacteroidia; order Chitinophagales; family Chitinophagaceae; genus Puia. The sequence goes on from PMUF01000407.1 coordinate 1,805, forward strand.
CCAGCCCGTAAGCCAGCGCGGCAGCCGTAGGTTCGTTCACGATCCTGCGGACAGTCAGACCGGCAATTTCACCGGCTTCCTTCGTCGCCTGACGCTGTGCATCGTTGAAATAGGCGGGAACGGTAATAACGGCTTCCGTTACTTCCTGTCCCAGGTAATCTTCTGCCGTCTTCTTCATCTTCTGAAGGATCATCGCAGAGATCTCCTGGGGCGTGTACAAACGCCCGTCAATATCGATCCTTACCGTATTGTTGTCGCCTTTGACGACTTTATAGCTCCAGTGGGTAATTTCATTGGTCACTTCGTCATAACGACGTCCCATGAACCGTTTCACCGACATGATCGTGTTCACCGGGTTCGTGATCGCCTGACGTTTGGCAGGGTCTCCGACCTTTCTTTCTCCGTTCTTCAGGAAAGCGACGATCGACGGGGTCGTGCGGCGTCCCTCATCGTTGGCAATGACAACGGGCTCGTTGCCTTCCATGACGGCTACACAACTATTGGTTGTGCCGAGGTCAATACCTATAATTTTTCCCATATTGATTGATTTGATTTGAAGTTTTAATTTTTCGGACGATTCTTCCCGAAATTCATCGGCCGCAAGGTTTGAAAAATCATCCCGAGTGGATTGACAATCATTATGCCACGCCATAAAAAGTGAAAAAATGGCAGGCGGAACCTGACTCCGTCAGGTTCGCATTTTACGGCTATTGGGCCGGAAAATGCAGACAAACAATGGAATTGCGACAAAAAATTATATTTTATAGGGTGATTTTTTGTCGCAATTTCCCGCAGGCCTGTCAGCGGATGACTTCCAGCACGGGCTTCAGCGACGTGTCCCTAAACACATAGTCTGCCACTTCATCCAGCACCGGAGTGACGGAATTGAAGGAAATACCCGTTCCCGCCATTTTGACCATACAAATGTCGTTTTCGCCATCGCCTACTGCCACAGCGTCCGCCAGGCTGATGCCAAAGCGGTGGAGAATGTATTGAAACATATTGGATTTACAATGGTCATGCTCACACTGGCTGAATTTGTCCTTCAGAAGCTGGGAAGGGATCCTCACCTCTCCCGTAGCCACGCTTTTCTGGAATTCCAGCTCATTGCCCAGGGTAAAATCGAGTCCCAGCAGATTTTTGACATGGTTGGCTATCGAATGGTAACCGTCGCTGATAATACCGCAGACGTATCCCCGGACCTGCAATTCACGAATGACCTGCACGGCATCCCCGATAAGGGGAATGGATTCCACAACATGGATCAGTTCGGCGAAAGTTCTGCCTTCCAGCAGCCGGCCGATTTTCTGGGTTTTGATAAAATTGCTTTTGGGCTGGGACAGGATATCCGCCAATTCCCGGGTAAAGCCAAACTGCTCAGCTGCGGCCTGGATAAAGCTGCCCTGCAACAACACCCGGTCCATGTCGAATACGATCATCTTCCGGGGCTGCCGGACCAACTCCTTCAGGGCAAATTCCACCTGCTCACGCATCATAGGGACGGATTCCTCCTGCCGGCGGCCGGCATCGAAGATATTCACCCGTTTGAAAATGGCGTTGGCGACCTGTTTGGCCATCCGGCCCAGCACATGCAATGGCTGCCGGTCGTTTTCGACTTCGCCGATACAGACCTCTTTGATCCGGGCGCGGACCTGGTGCATATCCATCAGCAGCCCGATATCTACGCCATAATCGTTCTCGAATTCTACCTTTTGAAAGATCGATTTCTTGCCCGCGATCATTCCACTGAGCGGTTGACGAAATTCCAGCAAATGGGGGAAAAAGAATTCCAGCATCGGTTTGACCAGGATCTCGGCCACGCGGCCTGCCGGCCGCTCAAAGTATGATTTCACGAAATCGGCCTCATCCCTGATCAGGGGGGCCGTCAGCATTCCGACAATGTCCTCTTCATAATCCGGAAGATCCGCCTCGAGGAAGACCAGGATCTCGTTCCTGGCCATCAGCATTCCTTCTCGCATCGATTCTCCTTTTCCCACATGTGTAGGGGTGATCACCTTCACATTCTCCTTTCCCGCCTCGGCTACTGTGGCATCCGTCGACATGTCGTCTACTACAATGATCTCATCCACCAGTTCGTTCCGTTTGGCCTGACGAATGACCTGCCGGATTGTTTTTTCCTCATTCAGAGCGGGTATAATAACGCTGACCATGGGGGTTCATGCCCCTAAAATTATGCCAATAAGATTTCACAAGAGTCTGAGAAACAAGAATTAAATTTGTTTACATTCTTTTAATTTGCCGCCAGTGCCGATCGCCGCCGACGTATATCAAAAAATTGTCAGGGCTAAAATTTATATCGACGAGAATTTTCAGCAGCCCCTGAATCTGAGCCGTCTGGCCCGTGAAGCCTGCATCTCCCGTTATCATTTTCACCGGCTGTTCTCACGCATCTATCGGATGACACCGCATCAATATCTCACCCAAAAAAGGATCGAGCAGGCCCGGTTGTGGCTGACCGGGGAGGATCATACCATTATAGAGATCTGTAACCATATCGGCTTTGAAAGTATCGGATCGTTCAGTACCCTGTTCAAAAAGGAGATCGGTTATGCGCCCCGTGATTACCGTCAGCTGGCCCACACTAAACGGCAGCAGCCCCGCAGCTTTATCCCCCATTGCTTTATTGAAAACTACGGGCTGGATATTCCTGGCGCAAAAAGCAATATTCAAGAAGTCTCTCCGCAGTAGATCGTTTAGCTTTGGTCTAAACACTTTGATTATGATCACCAAATTCTCACACGTCAGCCTATTTGTGCTTGACCAGGACAAAGCCTATGATTTCTATGTTAACAAACTGGGGTTCAAAGTACATACCGATGCCAAAATGGAAAATGGCTTCCGCTGGCTGACCATCACTCCGCCGGAACAACCAGACCTGGAAATTAGCCTTCTGACGCCGCTGGCCGGTGGGATGGGCTATGATGAGCAAACGAAAGAGGCATTTCGGGTGCTGCTGGAAAAAGGAGTGTTGGGTGCAGGGGTAATGCATACACCCGACTGCCTGGCCACATACGAAGAGCTAAAAGCTAAAGGAGTTACTTTCAAGTCGGAGCCGAAAGAACAGTTCTATGGGATCGAAGCCCTCATCACCGATGGAGTAGGCAACTGGTTCAGCATGACCCAGCCGAAATAGGACGGATCACTGATCGGCCGACTCGTTGCGCTCTATCCGGAAAGTGTAATTTTTCTGCGTCAGGTAGCTGAAAGAAACCACGATGACCGTCGTGAAGATTTTGGCGACGGTGGGATAAAGATGAAATTGCTCCACGAAAAGCTTGATGAAGATATAATTCAACAGCAGGCAGATCATCACCAGGACAAAATATCTGAAAAGCTGCACCCGGCCATGCAGGGTAGATCCTGTAAATACGACATTCCTGTTGAGAAAAAACCCTGTCGGAAAGCTGACGGAAAAAGAAATAAGGAAGGAAGCGATATAGGGGGAAATCACCAACGGGCCCAATATCACGTTATGCTGACGCAAAATAAAGTTATAGCTGATGGCATAAATGAAAATATCCAGGAAGGTAGTCGTTCCTCCGCATGCCGCGTACCGGAAGGTCTGCAAGGGCATTACCTTGCTAAAGGGAGGATAGAAAAAATCAATAAAATCGATAATCCATTTCTTTATCATTCGGGTCGCCTTCTTAGAGGTTCAAAGATAATTACAAAATGTCATTTGGCCATTGATAATGCCTTACTATTCGTCAACATGCAGTACTTTTGCGTCCAATTAGTGGAAAATGGATATCGATATTATCAGCCAGCTCAAAATAGCCACCAGTCAGGTACTTCAGGATCAATTCGGTTTTCCCCTGCCGGCCGGGAACGTCCAGGTCAATGAGACGAAACCGGAATTCGAAGGCGATTATACGGTGGTGTTGTTCTCTTTTGTTAAATCGTTGAAAAAATCGCCCGAAGCGCTTGGCGCCGCATTGGGCCAGGCATTAGTCGACCGCTATCCGCAGCTGTTCGCTGGTTACAATGTCATCAAGGGTTTTCTGAACCTTACCGTCGCCGATAACTACTGGCTTAACTTCCTGGGCAGGCAATACGCCAATGATGGTTTCGGCCATAAACNNTTCCTGGGCTGGAGCATCGCACAGATCTATAAGGCCAACGGCTATGAAGTCTTCAAGACCTGTATCGCCAACGACCGCGGCATCCATATCTGTAAGAGCATGATCGCCTGGCAATTATTTGCCAATGGCGCAACGCCCGCCAGCACGGGCATTAAGGGCGATCATTTCGTCGGGGATTATTATGTGCTCTTCGGGACGGAACAAAAGCGGCAGATGGAACCGCTGATCGCCGCCGGCATGGACAAGGAACAGGCCGAAAAAGAGGCCCCGATCATGAAAGCCGCCCAGCAGATGCTGGTGGACTGGGAAGCCGGCAAACCGGAGGTGATCGACCTGTGGAAGACCATGAACAGCTGGGTCTACGCCGGTTTCGATCAGACCTATAAGAGGATCGGCAGCGATTTCGACAAGACCTATTATGAAAGCGACACCTATCTGCTCGGTAAAGAGCTGGTAGAACAGGGGCTGGAAAAAGGCGTCTTCTTTCAAAAAGAAGACGGCAGCGTGTGGATCGACTTAACATCCGATGGACTTGACCAAAAGATCGTGCAACGCAGGGACGGCACAGCCGA
>PMUF01000461.1 GCA_003167015.1 Chitinophagaceae bacterium
AGTGGCTGTGCGCCAACCGGGACGAAGAGGACAGTATCGAGCTCCAGCGCCGCGCGCGCTGCGCGCGCCACTGCCAGATGGCCGAAGTGTGGCGGATCGAAACTGCCCCCGAAGAATGCCACACGTTTGCCGACTGCCGATTGCTCCATCTGCCTATGCTAACGCCCCAGCTTGCAGAGCCCTGACGAGCCGGAAGAGATGAGCATTGAAGCCCGAAATCCCTCTGCTAGCATCGGAGATACGACGATGCGTTTTGTGATTGCATTTTTGGCGGTTGCGGGTGTGGCGGTCTCTTCCCTGGCACTCCAGGTTCACTACTCGAATGAGACCGAGCCTTGCTCCATCAATGCAAAGTGGGACTGTGGGATTGTGAACCACAGCCCCTTCGCGGAGATTGCGCACATTCCGGTGGCCGCGTTGGGGATTGCGGGTTACCTCGCGATGGGTGTGCTCGGGCTGTTCAGGCGGCGGCGCGTGTTAGCCGTGCTGGCGATCGGCGCGCTTGGCTTTTCGTTTTATCTCACTTACATCGAGAAGTACATCCTCGAGGTCTATTGCATCTATTGCGTAACCTCGCTGGGAATCATCGTGCTCATCAACATTCTCGGGCTATGGTGGGCTGTGGCTGAGTGGAGAGCACGCGCGGCCAGATAGCGCTACTTCACTGAACTCGCCCGGCGTCGTCTTCTTCCCTTCATTTTCTCGTCGTCCTCCTCTGATGGTTCCTTGCTGCCAACACTGATAAACTTGATCCAGGCCCATGCTGAAGAAACGGTACGCGCGCTGGATGTATGAGTGGGAAACCCGGCTCACGACGCGCGACGAAAATCGCGTGGTGCGGCCGCTGGAATGGGGATTCGAATGGCTCGCGCCGTTTCTTGAGTCGAATGGGTTCTGCCACGCAATCCCCGAGCCTGAGGTGCTGCGCGACCCGTTGGCGGCCGAGGCGGCGATGGTCGCGATCAACCAGCTCCTGATCCGCCACAGCGACCGGTTCTTCGGCTACGAGCGGCCGGCCGACTTCCGGCTCGAAGAGCGGCATCCGCAGCTTTATCCGACCAACGTGCGGCCGGAGACTCTCGCGCTGGACGCGGCTATGAAGGATCAGGCCGCCAAGGGAGCGCTCGCGAAGGCGCAGTATCTGCGCTTTACTTCGCCGGAACGAAGCCCCTATCCGGAAAACGACCTGGTGAATGCGCGCTGGTTCCCCGCGCCCGCACACAAAGATCCGAAGAGGCCGAAGCAGGCCATCGTGGTGCTGCCCCAGTGGAACTCCGACGGACTCGGCCACAACACGCTCTGCAGCCTCTTTAATCGAATGGGTGTCTCGGCGCTTCGTCTTTCCATGCCGTATCACGATATTCGCAGGCCGGCGGAGCTCGAGCGCTCTGACTACTCGGTCAGCGCCAACATCGGCCGAACCATTGCGGCGTGCCGACAGGCAGTGGTTGATATTCGTTGCTGCATCGACTGGCTCGAGGAGCAGGGTCTCGGCGCGCGGCGCGTGCAGTACAAGTTGCGCGATTGGCTTTTCTCGCGCCAGCGCTACTGGGGCGAGCCGTTTCCTATCACCTGGAAAGACGGTATCGCCGCTCCCCTGGATGAGTCGCAGCTGCCGCTGGAACTGCCGCATGTGGAGAAATACGGCCCCGGCCCCGAAGGCGAAGGCCCCCTGGCCAATGTGGCCGCCTGGACAGGCCGCCACCTGGAGACGAATACCATGCCCGGTTATGCCGGCAGCAGCTGGTATTTCCTTCGCTATATGGACCCGCACAACGACAAGGAATTCTGCAGCAGGGCCGCCTCAGACTACTGGGGACAGGTCGATCTCTATATCGGCGGCACCGAACATGCTGTGGGACATCTCCTGTACAGCCGCATGTGGACCAAATTCCTGTACGACCGTGGCTGGATCGGTCACGAAGAACCCTACAAACGGCTCGTCAACCAGGGCATGATCCAGGGCAGCAGCCGCCTGGTCTATCGGGTTGAGCTGAATCCCAAACCCTCGGACAACCCCATTTTTATCTCTTACGGAATAGCCGCCATGGAAGGCACACCCGAGTACCATCAGCTGATCTCTCTGGCGGTCAGGGAAATTTTCAACGATCCTGCCATCGAGCTCGAAAGCATTACCCTTTCTCCCCTTCATGTCGACGTCAATATCGTCGATGGAGTAGAACTTGACCTGGAAGCCTTCAAGCACTGGCGTTCGGAATATGCTCATGCCGAATTCATCCTGGAGGACGGTAAGTATATCTGCGGGACCGAAGTGGAAAAAATGAGCAAACGCCTTTACAATACCGTCAATCCCAACGACCTGGTGAAGAGATACGGCGCCGACACCTACCGGATGTACGAAATGTTCCTCGGCCCTGTCGAACAAAGTAAGCCCTGGGATACCAAAGGCATCGAAGGCGTTCATCGTTTCCTCCGCAAGCTCTGGCGCCTCTTCTATGACGAAATAAAAGGTCAGGTCTGGACGACGGCCCCCGCCTCGGAAGAAGAATGGAAATGTATTTATCGGACCATTAAAAAGACCGGCGACGCGACGGAGCGGTTCTCTTTCAATACCGGCGTCAGCGCCCTGATGATCGGCGTCAATGAGCTCATCGATCTGAAGTGCCATAAAAAAGAGATCCTGGAAAAGCTGGTGGTTATCCTGACGCCCTATGCTCCCCATGTGTCGGAAGAACTCTGGCGCCTGCTCGGCCATGAAAGTTCAGTTCTCGATGCGCCATATCCCAAAGTCGAGGAAAAATACCTGGTCGAGTCGGCGAAGAACTATCCCATCGCCATCAACGGAAAGACCCGGACCGAACTGACCATCGACCTCGACGCAACACAGCAGCAGGTAGAAGACATCGTATTAGCCGATGATACCGTCAAAAAATGGCTGGAAGGAAAACCGCCGAAAAAGGTGGTCTATGTAAAGAACAGAATGATCAATGTGGTTGTATAAATAAAAGCATGGCAATCGCGCCTTTATCTGCTGTTCTGGCCAGGCATTCCGCTGGTTTCCATTCTGTGGTCCCCTTCGACCCCGGCAAGGACCTGCTCTATCCCTTCGATTTCACGGCGGCCAATACCAGTCTCAGCCCCGATGATATAGCCGATACCGAACGTTTTGCGAACTATATCAACCGCTCGCTGCGCGCGAACAAGGCCCGCTATGGCATCGGAGGTTATAATGAGCACCGGACCTTATACGCCCGAAGCAAGCATTTCGATTCGTCCCTGCAGTCTGCCGGAAGTGAATCACCCCGCCCGACAGACCCCCTCGCCGAAGAGCCCCGCCGCCTGCACCTTGGCGTCGATATCTGGGGACCCGCCGGCACCCCGGTCATGTCCCCGCTGGACGGCATCGTCCACAGCTTTGCCTTCAACAATAACGACAGCGACTATGGCGCGACCATCATCCTCACCCATCACCTGGACGGCGTCAGCCTGCATACCCTGTATGGTCATATGAGCCTCAATTCACTGAAAAATCTCGAAGAGGGCAGACACATCCGCCGTGGAGAAGTGATCGCAGAGTTCGGCATGCGCTTCGAGAATGGCAACTGGCCCCCCCACCTGCATTTCCAGGTCATTGCCGATATGCAGGGCTGGAAAGGCGACTATCCCGGCGTCTGCCGGTATTCGGAAAGACAGCAGTGGCTGGACAACTGTCCCGACCCCGACATGATCCTTGGCATGGTCCGGCTGGCTCTCCCTTTAAACCTCCCCCAATAACCCCTTCGCAATCTGATCCCACTCCTCCGCCAGCGGAACCGAAGGCATCGTCTTGCCCGCACGTTGGTACCAATAATTGGCATTCCAATTATCTCCCTCCTGGCGATGCAGAAAGGCATGCACCCATGCCGCCTCTTTGGTAGGGAGGTCCTGGGCTATCACATGGGCCTGCTCCCAATCGCCCTTGCCGGCATACCATAAGGCCGCCAGACTATTGGTAATACCCAGAGGAGGTAATTTGTCGGTCAGCGTGGCTTTGAATTGTTCGGGTTTCATGGCTATTCACCGGCAATTAATGGACCAAGGATCTCAAAGTGTTCCGTAATGCGTAAACTCTTTTTCCGCATTGCTGAGAGACCTCGGATAATTACCGCGCAACTTTGCGATCCAAAATAACCTCCAACATGATCCATAAAATAATTTTTGCCCTATTTTCATTGTTGATACTACCCTTTGCATTGCTTCACGCAACATCTTCCTTTAGGGACTCGATTCCTCAACAGCAAGACTCCATTCCTCAACTGCAAAAAGTAGTCATCACCGCCCAGGTCAACAAATTCACCCGCACAGGCAGCGACGATGTCCTGAAAATGCCGCTGAGCAATATCGATAACCCACAGGTATACAGCACCATCTCCAAAGAAGTGCTCGCCGACCAGCTGACCTTCTCCGTAGACGACGGAATGAAGAACGCCACCGGCATCCAGAAAATGTGGGATGCTACAGGCCGCAGCGGTGACGGCGGGGCATACTACAATTCCCGGGGATTCACTGTCCAGAGCCAGCTGCGCAACGGCATCGCGGGCAACGTCACCAGCCGCATCGATGCCGCCAACCTCGAGAAGTTAGAAGTGCTCAAAGGCCCCTCCGCTACGCTCTTCGGCAGCAGCCTGACCTCCTATGGAGGGTTGATCAATCGGGTAACCAAAAAACCTTACGACAGTTTCGGCGGCGATATTCAATATTCCGGCGGAAACTTCGGGTTCAACCGTATCAGCGCCGATATCAACAGCCCGATCGATACCGCTCGCAAGCTCCTCCTTCGCATCAATACCGCATATTCCGATGAAGGCTCCTGGGTCGATGACGCGTACAACCGCAGCTTCGTATTCGACCCCAGCTTCTCCTACAAAGCCAGCGACCGCCTCTCCTTCCTGCTCGATGCGGAGGTCTATCGCGGCAAAAGCCTCGGAACCCCTATGTATTTCTTTACCTATGGACAGACCATCGCCTCCCTTGGCGTCAATCGCGCGGACAAACTTCCCATCGACTATAATCGAAGTTTCTTCAGCGGCGACCTGGGCCAGGTTTCCAGCAATACCAACCTCTTCGCCCAGATGCATTACACCTTCAATAGCCAATGGAGCACCCAGACCAATATAACGATGACCAACAGCTATTCCGATGGCCCCGGCCCTTACTTCTATATTCTGGCTAATTCCGCCGTTACCGGCAATGCTGCAGACATCGGCGCGGACTATATCTCACGTAACGACCAGTTCACGACCAACAGCCGCGACCGGATGTTCGAAGCCCAGCAAAACCTCAATGGCGACTTTGAGCTCGGGTCGTTTCGCAATCGCTTCGTTGCCGGGCTGGATTATTTCAACCATACTTCTAATCAGCTGTTCGGGGAAGGTTATGGCATCGACACCATTGAGGACCATGGGTCCATTCCGAACTACCGCAATTTCAACCCCACCACTCTCAGCAATTATTACGCTACCCACGGAGTGGCCCTCTGGTACCCCGAGGATGACGTCTCCAATACTTACAGCGCCTATGCCGCAGATGTATTCAACCTTCGCGACAACCTGCTGGTCCTTGCCGCGCTTCGCATCGACCACTTCGTCAACAACGGTAACTATGATGTGACCACGGGCCTGACCACCGGCGGATACAACCAGACTGCGCTGGCCCCCAAATTCGGCATCGTCTGGCAGCCCGTCCCCGGGACCATTTCCCTGTTCGCCAATTACCAGAGCGGATTTACCAACGAGAACGGAACGGACTATAAAGGAGATCCCTTCAAACCCGAACAGGCCTACCAGGCGGAAGGCGGCGTAAAAGTAGACGCCTTTCATCACCGGCTCATCGGAACTTTTAATGTCTACGATATCCAGGTGCAGCATATCATTCGCACCTATGTACCGGCCACTCCCGATTCCTCGTTGCCTCTCAACCCCGAGATCCAGGACGGCACCCAGCGCAGCCGCGGCATCGAGGCAGAAGTCGTCGCCAACCCGATCCCCGGTCTGAACATCCTCGCAGGCTTTTCTTACAATGATTCCAAATACACCAGGGCGGATTCGGACGTCGTTGGCCTCCGCCCTGCCACAGCCTCCTCTCCTTACCAGGCTAACTGGTGGATCAGCTACCACTTCCCCGCAGGCGCTTTGAAAGGCTTCGGCATCGGCTTTGGCGGCAATTATGCCAGTGATAATAAAGTGGTCAACAGCCGCAGCATAGGCGTATTCATCGATCCGGCTTACACGATCCTGAATGCTTCCGTTTTCTATGAATATGGCAAGTTCCGCGTGGCCGTCAAATCGGATAACCTGACTGATAAGAAATACTGGTTGGGCTATAGCAGCGCCGACCCGCAAAAGCTGAGAAGCGTTATCGCAAGCGTCGCCTTTAAATTTTAATCACACAGTATGCGCAAGCGCCGGACGCTAAAATATTATATTCGTCAGCTACACCTCTGGCTCGGACTTGCGTCCGGGCTGGTGGTATTTATTGTCAGCATCACCGGATGCCTCTTCGTTTTCCAGCAGGAGATCTCCCGCGCCCTTCACCCGGAATGGTATGTGGTACCGTCCCGGACCGTCCCGCCCCCATCCGCCCCTCTGCAGTTAAGCCGCCTTCGGCAGAGCGCCCAGGCTGCCTTTGGACCCGACCACCCGATAAATTATATGATCGCTTATGCCGGTCAGGACCGCAGCTGGGAATTCAGCTCCTATCAAGGCAACGACTCGGCCTTCACGAGCCTGGGGTCCATCGTGTATTATCAGTCCGTGTATGTCGATCCATACACCGGCGCCGTTGTTGGCAAACGGGATAATAAGCATGACTTTTTTATGATCGTCAAGTCCATTCACTGGAGCCTATTGCTGAACACACCCTATGGCCAGCCTATCGTCGGCTGGAGCACCTTGATCTTCGTCATTGGGCTGATCACCGGCCTGGTCCTCTGGTGGCCGAAAAAATGGACCAGCATAACCCGTGCCCGAAGCTTTAAAATCAAATGGAAAGCCTCGTTCCGCCGGGTCAACTACGATCTGCACAATGTCCCCGGATTTTATAGCCTCCTGCCTGCGCTGATCATCGGCCTGACGGGACTCGTCTTTGCGTTCCGCTGGTTTACCGCCTTTATTTACCTGATCACTACCGGCTCCGCATCACCGGCTCCCGAACCGGATATAAAGTCGAAAGTGGCCGACAGCGCCTTTATTCGTCAGACTACCGTTGCCGATGCATTGGACAAGGCCTTTGTTTTGTCACAGCAGGAGCTTCCCGGTTGCAGGCGCATCGCTGTGGCTCCGGCACAGGGCAAAGAAGGTGTCATTTCTGCCAGGGGGTATAAAGACGCCGAAACCTTTTACGGGTATGATGTCCTCCAGTTTGACCAGTACAGCGGCCGGCTGCTGTCCCATAGCAAGGACTCCCAAAAGACAGCCGGACAACGGCTGCTCGACATGAACTATGACATCCACGTGGGCGCCATCGGCGGCCTAACGGGAAAGATCATAGCCTTCATCGCCAGCCTGATCTGCGCCAGCCTTCCGGTAACGGGCTTTCTCGTGTGGCGGCTCAAGCGGAAGAAAACGGTATGAGCGAAAGTCACCGCCTGAAAACGGCCCGATCGATGGAATAATAATTGCTTATCTTCAGATTGCCATGACGAAATACGATGCTATCTTGGTGGGCTCCGGCCAGGCCGCTAACCCACTGGCTAAAAAGCTGGCTGCTGCCGGCTGGCGGACCGCGTTGATTGAGAGGCAATGGGTCGCCGGCACCTGCATCAATGTGGGTTGTACACCTACCAAAACGCTCATCGCTTCCGGCCGGGTAGCCTACCTGGTGAAAAGAGCCGCGGACTTCGGCATTCGGACCACCGGATTCTCAGTCGACGTCGAAGCCTTCCTGCGCCGGAAGAATGCCGTCGTACTGCATTACCGCGAAGCAGTCACCAAAGGTCTCCTCGCCACGCCCAATCTCGATCTGATATTCGGGACTGCCTCATTTTCCGCTCCGAAAGAGATCACCGTGACACTGGAAGACGGGTCAAGCGATACGTTGACCGCCGAAAACATTTTCCTCGATACAGGTGCCCTTCCGGTCATCCCGCCCATCCCCGGTCTCAGTGAGATCCCTTACCTGACCTCCGCTACCATCCTGGACCTGATGGAGATCCCTTCTCACCTGGTGATCATCGGTGGCGGCTATATCGCTCTGGAATTTGGGCAGTTATACAGAAGGCTGGGCAGCGAGGTCACCATCGTGGAGGGCAACAGCCGCTTTCTCTCCAGGGAAGACGAAGACATCGCAGCAGAGATCCGGCGCATCCTCGAAGAAGACGGCATCAAAATTCTCATCGGGACAAAAACGACGCAGATCACGCCGGGAAAAACCATTTCCATCGGTCTTGAACACGAAGGTTCTTCCAGTTCCGTCACGGCCTCGCATGTACTCCTGGCCACCGGCCGCAAAGCGGATACCGTCGGACTGAATACCGCCGCTGCAGGCGTCGCGCTGGACCCACACGGATTCATCAACGTCAATGATCGCCTGGAGACCAACGTACCGGGCATTTATGCTCTCGGCGACGTCAAGGGCGGCCCTCAGTTTACCCATATTTCGTATAATGACCATCTCATCGTCTATAAAAACCTGGTAGAAAAGGCGAACGTGAGCATTGCCGGCAGAGTCCCCATCTATTGCCTTTTCACGGATCCGGAACTGGGCAGGGTAGGGCTGACCGAAAAAGAGGCGCGGGACAAAGGTTTGAATATCAAAGTGGTTACAATGCCCGCCGCCTGGATTGCCAGGGCAACCGAGAACGGCGAAACGCGGGGAATGATCAAGGCTATCGTGAATGCCGACGACAGAAAGATTCTCGGCGCCGCCGTACTCACCGCCGGCGGCGGTGAACTGATGAGCGTCCTGCAAATGGCTATGATGGGCGGACTGACCGCTGACACCCTCAGGGATGCCATCTTCGCTCATCCCACATTTGCCGAGGCGTTAAACAATCTGTTTGGAAAAGTGTAAAAGGGAAGGCAACCGGTAAAACAAGGACAACCGGCCAGGCCGCCGCAAAATGATCGTCGTCAAAAATATAACCAAAACTTTCGGCGCCCGTAAGGCCGTTGACAATGTTTCCTTTACGGTCAATGAAGGCGAGAATGTCGTATTCCTGGGCACGAGCGGCTGCGGTAAGACCACTCTTCTCAAAATGATCAATCGCCTCCTTGATCCCGACTCGGGCGAAATATGGATCGATGGCCATCGGATCGTCGACCAGCGCCCCGAAGACCTCCGCAAAAAGATCGGTTATGTTTTCCAGAATACCGGTCTGTTCCCACATTATACCATCGAAGAAAATATAGGCACCGTGCCCCGCCTGCTGGGATGGGACAAGGCAAGAAAGGCCGCCCGGGTGAGCGATCTGATGGAAAAGTTGCACCTGCCCCCCGATCAATACCGTTCAGCCTACCCGCATGAGCTCAGCGGCGGCCAGCAGCAAAGAGTAGGTATCGCCAGGGCACTGGCCGCTTATCCGCCCATACTGCTCATGGACGAACCCTTCGGCGCACTGGACCCTATCACCCGCGCCAGCGTTAGAAAAGATTTTAAGCAGCTGGACGAATTGAGATCCAAAACCATCGTTCTCGTGACACACGACGTACAGGAAGCTTTCGAATTGGCCGACAGGATCGTCCTGCTGGATAAAGGAAAGATCGTGCAGCAGGGGACACCCGACGAATTACTCTTCGAACCTGCCGGTGATTACGTCCGCGACTTCTTTGAAGAACAACGCTTTCAACTCGAGGCTGGCAGGATCGGTGCGACCGACTATCCTGCCCTCATCCGGGCATTTGATCACTTCAGGAAAAGACAGCATTGATGGACTCATCTGAAAGCCTCTGGCAATTCATGCAGCAACAATCGGGCAAGCTATTGCAGCAGACCGTACAGCATATCGGGCTGACCTTTATTTCCCTGCTGATCACCGTCCTCATCGGCCTGCCACTCGGTATCTATATCACGCGCCACAAGGCCGCGGCCGGATTGGTGCTGGGAATAGCCGGTGTGCTGCAGACCATCCCCAGCATTGCCCTGCTGGGTTTCATGATCCCCCTGCTGGGCATCGGCCCGCTGCCGGCCATCACCGCCTTGTTCCTTTATTCGCTGTTGCCCGTGATCCGTAATACCTACGCCGGCATCAGCGGCGTAGATCCCGGCGTCAAAGAGGCTGCTGTGGCCATGGGCATGACGCCCGCGCAGCGGTTGTTCAGGGTCGACCTCGTGCTGGCCTTTCCGGTCATCATGGCCGGCATCCGCACCGCTACCGTGATCAACGTGGGAGTAGGTACGCTGGCTGCCTATATCGCCGCCGGCGGCCTCGGAGAATTCATCTTCGGCGGGATCGCGCTCAACAATACCAACATGATCCTGGCAGGTGCGATCCCCGCCGCACTGCTGGCAATCGTGCTGGATTTCCTGCTCTCTCTCCTGCAACGTACGGGCGCTGCACGCCGAAGGGTCGTCCTCACCCTGCTGCCGCTGATCATCGTCTGTCTTTCCTCCTTTTATGTGTTGCCCATGCACTTTGGCAGCCGCCTGCTGGCCGGCTTCACGCCGGAATTCATGGGCAGAAGGGACGGCGACATTGGTCTCCAGTCCGTATATGGTTTACATATCCGTACCGTTGTCATCAGCGACGCCGTCATGTATAAGGCCATCTACAAAGACAAGCTGGACGTCATCAGCGGCTATAGCACCGACGGACGGCTAAAAGCTTACGACCTGGTCGTACTCGATGACGATAGAAAGATCTTTCCGCCCTATTATGCTGCCCCCGTCATCCGGCGGAATGTGATGCAACGCTATCCCGAACTGGCCCCGACCCTCAACAAACTGGCAGGACAGATCAATGACTCCATCATGACGGCGCTCAACTACCGCGTCGAATACCTCAACCAGTCTCCCGAACAATGCGCCCGCGATTTCCTGGTCTCCCGGGGCCTATACCAGCCTGCCCGAAACGGGAGCAAGGGTATAATCCGGCTGGGCTCGAAGATCTTTCCCGAACAATATATCCTGACGGATATCTATGCCTTCCTGATCCGTGGGTATACCGATCTGCAGGTCGAGAGTAAGACGGGGCTGGGGGGAACGAAGATCTGCTTCGAAGCCCTGGTCAATAACCAGATCGATTGCTATCCCGAATACACCGGCACTGCGCTGCTGGCCATTCTCCATCCCCCCGCCGTGGAAAGCCAGCGGTTGGCTGGCAACAGGGACAGTGTGTACAATTACGTCCGCCGCCGCTTTGAAACAGTATATGATCTCGAGTGGCTGGATCCTATCGGTTTCAACAATGCCTATG
>PMUF01000069.1 GCA_003167015.1 Chitinophagaceae bacterium
GCATGAGCTGGATTATCTGAAAGCGCAGATCAATCCGCATTCGCTGTTCAATTCGCTGAATACGATATATGGGCATATTGACAAGCACAATCAGATCGCGCGGAATATCCTTCTGCAGTTCTCCGAGCTGTTGCGTTATCAACTGTATGATTGTGCGGCGGAAAAGGTGAGCCTGGCAAAGGAAATTGCCTATTTGCAAAACTATGTCGCTTTTCAACGGTTGCGCAAGGATGAGAAATTAATCGTAACTTTTGACATAGGGGTGATTGAAGAAGGGCTGATGATCGCGCCGCTGCTATTGATTGTGCTGGTCGAGAATGCGTTCAAGTTCGTGAGCTGTTTTTCCCATAAGGAGAATAAGATCACCATCGACATCCACACCTGTGGCACGATTTTGTACAGTTCCATCGTGAATACCCGGGAGTTGCAGCCGGCGGCCACGGTCGGGCATTCCAATGGTATCGGTATTGCGAATCTGCGGCGCAGGCTGGAGCTGCTGTATAATACCCGATACGAATTAAGGGCGGACAGTGATTATGATTGGTACGAAACAACGCTAACCATCAATTTGTCATGAAACTGAAATGTTTGATCGTAGACGATGAGCCGGTTGCCAGGAAGGTGTTGCAGGAATTCATCGAAGACATCGACTGGCTGGAACTGGCGGGCCAGGCAGAAAATCCGCTGAAGGCGATGAAACTGTTGCGGGAGCAGGAGATCGACATCCTGTTCCTGGATATCAACATGCCGAAGATCAACGGGATCGATTTCCTGAAGAGCACGCCAACCGGGGCGTGCGTCATCATCACGACGGCCTATGTGGAGTATGCGGTCGAGTCGTATGGGTTAGATGTGCTGGATTATCTGGTTAAACCCATCGCATTTGACCGGTTGCTGAAGGCGTGCAACAAGGCGAAGGAATGGAGGGAACTGCGACCGGCGGCGGGGCAGGGGCGAGGCAGCGGGCAAGCGTATGCGAGGGGACAGGGAGGGACTGGCGGCCAGGGTCCGGGGCCAGGACCCGGCGGGAAGCGTGGAGATCATTTTTTTGTGAAATCCAACAACCAGATCGAGAAAGTATATTACGACGACCTGGTGTATGCGGAAGCGATGTTGAATTATGTGATGTTATACACGCCGGCTAAAAAGATGATGGTCTATGTCACCATCAAGAGTTTGGAGGAGCAACTGCCGGCGGACATTTTTATCAAAGTACACAAATCATTTATCGTGAACATGAACAAGATAAGGAGTATCGAAGGGAATATCCTGGATATGGGAACCGGGAAGATAACGATAAGCCAGAGCCTGAGGGAGAAGGTGATCAATGAAATCGTCAAAGATAAAATGATCAGGCGTTGACTATTTTCGCCCGGATAAAGAGGATGCTGGCGGACCCGCTGGCGACGTTCAGGATCTTCGAGAGGACGATTGCGGCTGTCTGTATGACCATTCCCGCGTTGCTGCGGCTGGCGGATACGGGGCAGGCCGGGTTTCGCGAGAGTATCAGCGATTATGTGTACATGAGCGACAGCTATATTTACGGGATGCTGTTGTGTATGGCTGCGATGCTGATGATCTTCAACGGGGCAGTCTATTTCAGGAATGAAGTGGTCTTTGGGTTGCCGCGGGCCGGCAAGTGGTACAATGTGGTACTCGGCATGAGTCTATTGGGGGTGATCCTCTTTCCCAACCGGCAATATGTCATCATCCATTATTTTTTCGGCGGGGTGTTTTTTTTGGGCAATGCGGTCGTGACTGCGCTATTCTCCTATACGAAGGACAGGGTGGTGAGCATTGTGCTGGCAGTGGTGACGGTGGCGGCGATTGGATTGCATTACATAGGGGTATGGTCGCTATTGGTCGGCGAATGGGTTTCGCTGGCTGTTATTGCGGCGCATTTTATCATGCAATCGAGGACGGCTATTCCGTACGCAAGTTCTTAGTCGGGCTGGACAATGCCGCCTTCAGGCTTTGCAGGCAGATGGTGGTCAAAGAAATGATCAGCAGTAACAAAGGGGGTAGTACGAATATCCACCAACTCAGTCCTATATGGAACGCATAGTTGTCCAACCATTGGCCCGCGAAGAAATAGATGATCGGCAGCGCGATCAGCGAGGCCAGGCCCACTAATTTGATGAAGTCTCGGGAAAACAGCAATAGCAGGCTGGGGATGGAGGCGCCCAGCACTTTCCGTACGCCGATCTCCTTCGTCCGCATTTTGATGACAAAGCTGGATAAACCCAGCAGGCCCAGGCAGGCGACGAAAATAGCCAGTCCAGTGAACAGGCTGAAGATATTGCCAAAACGCTGGTCTGCCTGGTATTGCCGGTTGAAATAGTCGTCGAGGAAAAAATATTGGAACGCATTGCCGGCGAAGATGCTCTTATAGGTTTTTTCAAAGGAAGCGAGCGACTGGTTGATGTCAGTGGTCTTGAGATGGACAGAGATATAACCCCAGTTGGCGATTTGTGGATAAAAAAAGAGGATGGGATCATAGACTTCCCGCAGGGATCTTTGATGGTAGTTTTTGACCACGCCGACGATCTCGCCTCTGAGCTCTCCCAGCCTGTAGTTGAACCGGATGGGTTGATTGATGGCTGCCGCGTTGTCCTTAAAGCCCATACCTTTGACCACTTCTTCATTGACGATCAGCCTGGTGGTCGCCGAGTCGCTGAGTGTCGTCATGTCTTCCGGGAGAAGGCTCCTTCCGGCGACCAATTGCATGTGAAAAGTATGGATGAAGTCCGGGTCGATACCGACGTAGAAAGGAGTGAAATTATGCGTTTGGTCCTCGTTGATCTTTCTCACCGAATTTCTATCGACGATCGTCCGGCCCGGGATCTCGGTGGAGGCGGCAAGGCTGAGGACGGAAGGATTGGCGAGGAGCTGGTTTTTGAAGGACTGCATTTTCGTCGAGAACGTCGAATCGAAAACAGCGGGCGCCTTTAGCACCAGGACCTGGTCT
>PMUF01000025.1 GCA_003167015.1 Chitinophagaceae bacterium
CGTCATCGCGGAGACTGTTCCACCCGTCGCGCTAAAAACGCTGTTGGTGGCGGATGACGATCCTGTAAATACCGGATCGCCCTGTTGAATACCGGCAGCTGCATACGTTAGAACGGACTGCCAGTCAGCCGCCGTCATGGGCGTAATGGTAGATTTCTGGATCGATGAACTCACCACACCGTTGACGAAAGGATTCAGATGATTGAACAAAATATTGCGCGCCAACATGCTATTGATATTCCTGATCCACTGCGCCTGCGTCGGAACGCCACCGAGGGTTCCTCCCTGAAAGGCGGAAGGGATCAATTCGCCCAGTACTGTCGTATAGTCGGAGGCGCTGCTAATGCCCGATATGGTTGCATTGGCGAGGTTAAAATAATAATTCGATCGTGCAATGATAGAATCATGTACCAGGTAGTGGTTGTTGGTAATGTTATTGTTGCTAAAGTTGGCGGTATCGTTAATCAAGCCGGAATAATACATCGTTCCGATAGCGGCATAGGCATAGCCTTTCCACCAGTAACACCAGGCATTAACGGTGGCGGCCCGGGAAGCGGCATCGCCTGAGAATTGGATAGTGGGAACAAGGGTCAGGATCAGATTGCAGGCATTATTCAATGCGTACATGTTCAGCCATTGATAATAGAAGGGGTTGTTCCCGGCTCCTGAAGAGGCCCTTGTGTTAAAGCTTCTCAAAGAGGCGATCTGCGGGGATGGATTGGGCACCTGGAAGTTAGTTTCCGTCGTGACGAGGTCCGGACGGGAGATCACATCTACTTGCTGGTTAGCGACATCTGCGCCGGTAGCATCGCCCAACAGATCCTGAAAGCCGTACACCAGGGAAAAATAAGTATCGCCCAACCAACCATCGCCGTTGACAAAGCCGTCGGTGAAGGTAGCTCCCTGAACGAATGAGACCAAACCGGCCTCTGTGGTCACGTTTTCTGCGATCGTAGGCTGGTTCGGGTTGCCCACATTCAATTGCTTTTTACATGCTGCTCCCGCGATTATCATCGCAGCAATAACAAAATATATATATTTATTCCTGATCATAGTTGTAGTCTTTTTTAAATTAACATTAGAATGCTACGTTGAGCCCCAGCTGATAGGACTTGATATTGGGCATAGTGCTGTTGTCAACGCCTCTGTCGAATGCCGAGTTAACTGCACCTGAGCTGACTTCCGGATCGAAGCCGGTGTATTTCGTCTTGGTCCAGATATTCCTTCCCGACACATACAGCGATAGCTTTTTAAAGTATTTAATCCGGGTGATCCGGGTGATATCAAAGGCCAGTGCTGCATTCCTGAGCCTGAGGAAAGAGGAACTTTCGCGATAGTAGTCCCTGGTACCGTCATTATCTCCGCCGTGGGTACTGCCCAGGATAGCGTAATAGGGGCTGGACCAATAGGCCGACCAGGCGCCGGTCTGACCGTTGATGGTCACAGGTTTTTCAAAATCGCCCTGGATACCATCCCTGCTCATCCATTCCTTGGTTTGGTTATACAAATGGCTGCCGTAGATCCAGTCGAACTGGAAGGACAGCGTGATGAACTTATAGTTGATGGAATTGATGAATGATGCATTGAACTTGGGATTCGGGTCACCGAGGCCGTACTTGTCAGGGGTGAATTGGATCTGTTTGGTAGCGGTGTCTACCAGAGCGCCCTTGATGGTTTGATATTGGCCGCCGGTGCCTTTGGTGATATAGAGGTTACCATTGGGATCGGTCTGGTTATCGTTGGTAATGGTCTTGTGGCCATAGATCTGGCCGATCGTCTCGCCGGGACCTAATACCAGTGCTGTACTACCGGCATTGGAAGTCAGGATGATCGGGTTACCGCCTTCGATAGTATTAATCTTCGAGGTCTGGTGTCCCCAGTTGGTGGTAAAATCCCAATTGAAATTTTTGGATTTGTATACGGGAATATTCAGGGAGAATTCATATCCATGAGATTCCATGGTGATGGCATTGGCCAATTCACCGGTGTAACCGGTGGACAATGCGTTGGGGATGGCATAGATGACGTTACTGCTGTTGCGCTTCCACCATGTAAAGGAACCGTTGAAGGCGGTGAACAGGTTGCCTTTTCCGCCGTCAATGGTAAAGTCGGTGCCGGCCTCCGTCTCTTTGGTCACTTCCACCTTCAGATTTTTGTTGTAAAGCGGTGATTGTTCCGTGCTGTACGTCAGGTTGGGCCCGATATCTGTCTGATTAATCGCCGCGTAACGCTGGAAGGGGGTAGGCTGGATACCTGCCTCGCCGTATGCGGCCCGTAATTTGAAGTAGCTGACGGCAGGTACCCCGTTCTTCCAGAAATCAAAGCTGGAAGGGGCGAAGAAACCGTTGATGCGGGGGAAGGTAAAAGGGCTGGAGCCGCCGCCGAATGCCGATGACCAGTCACTTCTGAAGCCGCCGTCGATGCCGGCAAAATCACCGAAATCAATCGCCTGATCCACTAAGTAGCCGTAGGTAACAAAGGGTTCTTTATAATCAAACTCGGTAACCTGGCTAGCCGTGGATGTCATGGTATACGGTGGGGCGACGGGCAGGCTGTAGCCGTAATTGTCGAATTCCGTGTACAGGTTCTTTCTGTAGTCGAAGCCGACCTTAGTAGCGGTGGTGATTGGTAATTTGCTATGGAAGTCATTCTGAAAATCGGTTTTGAACGAAGCCGAGGCTAGGAAATTCTGGAAAGTCGTATTGTACTGGAAGTTGTCGACTTCGCCGGTGTTATCCGTTCCGTTATTATAATACACGTCTGTATATTGGTAATAATTCGAATTGGCGTTGAGGGACTGGTTCAGATAGGTCCACCGGGAATTTTCGTTGCGCCAGTTGATGCCGTATTTGGCGTCGAGCTCCAGAAACTTATCCACTTTGTAGTTGGCATCGAAGCTCTGAATGATGTCGATCTTATTATCTATGCCGCTGGAATATTCCTGGGCGTAGTAGGGATTACTGGAGTTGATACTCAGGTAGTCGCCGCCTTCTACGTGATTGGCATAGGCACCGGGGGTGTTCGCATAACCGTAGATGGTGGCCGCGTTAGGCAGTTTCCACTTCAGGTCAAAGAAGGGTGAGGTATTGAGAAAGCCGAAGATAGACCCGACATTTCCCTGGGAATTGCCATAGCCATAGCCAGGATAAATCGAGTAGCCTTCGCCACCGGCGCCGCCTAAACCGGGGGCCAGGGTGTTTCGGGTATAGA
>PMUF01000622.1:0-10024 GCA_003167015.1 Chitinophagaceae bacterium
GCGTGACCGGCTTCATGATAAGCGATGATCCTTTTCTCGTCCGGGGAGATGATCTTATTCTTCTTTTCCAGGCCGCCGATCACCCGATCGACTGCATCCTGGAAATCTTCCATTTCCACATTGTCTTTGCCTTTACGGGCGGCGATGAGCGCCGCTTCATTACAGACATTGGCGATATCGGCCCCGGCAAAACCCGGCGTCTGCTCTGCCAGCTTGTGGATGTCTAATTTGCTGGATATTTTGATCGGCTTGAGATGCACTTTAAAGATAGCTTCACGGCCTTTGAGATCGGGTTTGTCGATAGAGATCTGCCGGTCGAAACGACCCGGGCGTAGCAGGGCAGTATCGAGAACATCGGGCCGGTTAGTCGCTGCCAGGACGATGATACCGCTGTCGCCGCCGAAACCATCCATTTCCACCAGCAACTGGTTGAGGGTGCTTTCCCTTTCGTCATTGCTCATGATAGCGTTCTTACCACGCGCGCGACCGATGGCATCGATCTCGTCGATAAAGATAACGCAAGGGGCTTTCTCCCGGGCCTGCTTGAACAGGTCGCGGACGCGGCTGGCGCCGACCCCTACGAAAAGCTCCACAAAGTCGGAACCGCTCATCGAGAAGAAAGGTACCTGGGCTTCGCCGGCCATTGCCTTGGCCAGGAGTGTTTTACCGGTGCCCGGAGGGCCTACCAGCAGCGCTCCCTTGGGTATTTTGCCGCCAAGAGCAGTATATTTTTTCGGGTTCTTCAGAAAGTCGACGATCTCCATCACCTCCACCTTGGCTTCATCCAGCCCGGCTACGTCATTAAAGGTAATGGTCACTTTCGTGCCTTTATCGAACAGCGTGGCCTTGGATTTACCAATGTTGAAGATACCACCGGGCCCCCCGGCACCCGCCTGACCGCCCATTTTTCGCATCAGCATCACCCAGATCAGTACAATGATCAGCAATGGCAAAAGAAAATTCAACAGCGGTCCGAACCATTCGCCTTCCTGCCTGGAATTGATAGGTATCTCCTGGTCGGGATGTTTGGTAAAATAGTCCCGCAGGATCTTCTCGTATTCCTTGTCATCGGTGACATGAAATTCGAATTGCGGGCCATCCTTGCTGATACCGCCGGGCCAGGAGCTTTTGTTATTGTACTTGCTATAAAATTGTTTGGTAAGGCTGTCCTTTTTGATATAGACCCTGACCAGGTTCTTATTGGAGATGATGTCTATCTTCTCGACATCGCCGCCTGCCAGCATCGTCTTGCGGAAATCCAGCTCATCCACCGGCTTGGCATCCGGTGTGAAGGTGCCGAATAAATTAAAGCCGATCAAAACGGCCGCAATAATCCCCCATATCCAATATATACTGAACTTGGGCCCTTTTCTCGAACCATTATCGTCATCCCCCCTAGGTCTGAACCTCGGAAAGTTGTTTTTATCGTTTTGTTTCAGATCTTCCTGTGGCATTTTGTAATTATCCGTGTTGTTTGCTAATGATATAATTAATAATAAAAAAATATAAGGTAAAAATGTTCGAAAAAACCCATGAAACGGCAAAATAACCTGTTAAATTGCCGGCAACGGAGGGTTTCTACCCTTCGTGCTTATCCTGTGGAGCATCGCTCCACATATCTTCCAGTTTGTAAAAACGGCGGTTTTCCGGCAGCATGACGTGGATCACTACATTCACATAATCGATTAGTACCCATTGCAGGGATTGTCTGCCTTCGTGCTTATAGGGAAGTTCATCGCAATTTTTCTTAACCTCATCTTCTATGGAATCAGCTATAGCTTTCACCTGGGTAGTGCTGCTTGCTTCACAAATGATAAAAAAATCCGCTACGGCTTCCGGTATCTTTCGTAAATCAAGGGAAATGACGTTCTCACCTTTTTTTTCCTGAATCGCCTGGATAATGGTTTTAAATATTTTTGAATTTCTTGTTAACCTGACTACGCTGCTGCGTTTACGGGTAGCTAATATAGAAAGCTGTTCCAATAATCAAAAAGGTTTTTGTGATAAATTATATTAATCGTAAGCAAATCAAAATATTGTGAGAAACCGGGTTTAATTTTGTATTTACCAAAAATAGGAATCTTTTGCCGATCGGTCACGCTTTTATTGAATTAGAGTCGGTGGATAGCACCAACAACTATGCCATGGCCAGGGCCGCCGAAGGCAGTGCCAGTCACGGGACACTGTACTTCGCCTTCGAACAATGGGCCGGCAAAGGGCAGCGAGGCCGGACATGGTCGAGCACCCCGGGAGAAAATATCGTCCTTAGTGCTGTAATAGAGCCAGTTGCGCTGAATTTTTCGCAGGCATTCGCTGTTAGCGCCTGCGTGGCGCTGGCCTGCCACGATCTTTTCAGCCGGTATGCGGGCGACGCTGCCACCCGAATCAAATGGCCCAATGATATTTACTGGAATGACAGAAAGGCAGGCGGCATCCTGATCGAAAACAGCTTTCGGGGTTCGGACTGGGTGCTGGCCATAGCTGGTATGGGCATCAATATCAACCAGACCGACTTTCCGGAATCAGCCCGCCATCCTGTTTCCCTGCGTCAGATCACCGGGCAGTCTTACGATGTCGTGGGGCTAGCCCGTGAACTGGGTGAGTGCCTGGACCGGCGCTATTCCGAGCTGATGGCAGGAACCGGCGCCGGGCCGCTGATCGGCGCCTACAATGACCGGCTGTACCGGCGTGACGAGACTGTCCGGCTCAAAAAGGAAAATGCCGTTTTTGAAACCGTCGTGAAGGGAGTATCCGCACAAGGGCAACTGCTGACAAAGGATGTCATGGAAAGGGAGTTCACCTTCGGCGAGGTGGAATGGATTATTTGATTTCGCTCCATGCTCGCAATATCTCCTCCGCATGCTGTTTGCTCTTCGGCTTGAGGAAGATCTTGCGGATGATCCCTTTTTCGTCAATCAAAAAGGTGGTGCGATGCAGGCCAAGGTACTTGCGGCCATATAACTGTTTCTCGCCCCAGACTCCGTATTTGTCGATGATCTTGTGGTCGGGATCGGCCAGCAGCGGAAAAGGAAGACTGAATTTCGTTTCAAATTTTTTATGGCTTTTTTCATCGTCCGGGCTGATGCCGATGACGATCAGCCCTTCCCTTCGCAGCAGGGCGAAATTATCGCGGAGATTACAGGCTTGCACGGTGCAGGTCGGCGTATCGTCCTGCGGATAGAAATAAAGGACCAGTTTTTTGCCCTTGTAATCGGCCAGTGAGATCTTCTGCCCATTCTGGTCGTGACCGGTAAATGCCGGCGCTTTGTCTCCTTCCTGTAAGGTGATCATGGTCTTTTCGCTTTTTTGAATCCTATGATATTATCGGTTAAAATGATATTCCCTGACTGTCCGGTTGCCGGCAACGTCTTCGACGGTCACTCGCAATGTGTGTGCACCCGGCGGGCAATGTTCGTCAAATGTATAGATATATGCCAGTCCCTTGTCATTGGTAAAGCATAGCCAGGCGCCATCCAGCTCGGCGCGAAAATTCCGGAGGGCGCCCAGGTTGTCTTTGATGTTGAAGGCAATGCGGGTGGCATGGCTGAGATCGGCCCCTTCGAGAGCGCCGATGGGGATGATCACCGGTGGAATAGTGTCGCGTACCAACTGGAAGTTACCGAACTCGCGAAAATGAGCCGAGGCCCAGCCGCCCTGCCATTCGGGGCGGCGAACGTCTTTTTGACTGCCATCGAAACAGACCATGACGATGCGATCGGTATCGGTGTAGATGCCAGTCCAATTAGTGGAATCCGTTGCCGGCAGCGCCTGCCGCAAGACTCCGGCGGCCGAAGGGGCAGGAACGGGCTGCGCGGATATGGACTGTGGCGCAGCAGGAATAGGCTGTAGCCGTACCAGCATGGGGTCCAGCAGGGGAATCCAACGGGCGCCGATAGTATGTACGGCCGACACGCCGCCGGGCAGCGAAAGGCCTGAGCCTGGATAACCGGTTACGCCGACACCGATTATCGCCGAATCATAGAGACTTTTCTCACCAAGATAGAAGGCGCAGTCCGGGGTTTCCAGTCCGTCTACCATTCCGGGCTCAAATTTCTTTCCGGTTGGGCGGCCCGGAGAGGCGGCGGCCGCTTCGGAAGGAGTCGCGGCGACAGAACCAGTGGCGGCAGCAGTGGATGAACCAGCAGCAGCCGGTTGCGGGCGGTATTGCACGCGGAACCGAAGCTCGGATGAATTGCCATAGGGATCGCTTACGACTATCCTGACGTCATGGATGCGGCTGTCCTCCAGACGGACAACGCCATTGGCCGCATTCGGCCGGCCGGCAGGATCGACCGGGGACCCGGCAGCAGCTTCACTGCTGCCTCCGCCGGAGGAAGGATGGGCGGCAACGACGGCCCTATAAATGGACGGTGGTGGGTATCCCGATAAAAAAAACAGCTGTTGAAGAAACGGACCGCCCGTTTCTCTTGTCTTATAGTCGATGTGAGCGTTGATGTTCCTGGTGTCGTCGTAGCTGATATTATTCATTTGAAAGCCGATGACCGGCAAATGGTCAACATAAAGGTCAGCTTCATAGATGCCGTTGGGATTGGCGGAGCCGCTCTGTGCATCGAAAGCGGACAGGGCAAAGCTGATGCGGTTAGTAGAGACCGTCAACACTTCGGAGCCGATCGTCCAGCCGACCATAGCGACAGAAGCAGGCCCCGCTGCTCCTCGTGGACCTTTCGACAGCCTGACCGGCAAGATATGCGGCGACTGTTCGTAGATGCCTTTGGTACGGTCGTACCATGCAAGCCGAAGGATCGTCGGTGCCACACCATCCGCAACAGGGAGGGCGAATAGCAGGGGATTGAGGTTGATATCGCCGGCCGTCCGGCGGATTTCGAAATGAAGATGAGGCCCCTGAGAGCCGCCGGTATTGCCGCTGTAGGCGATGAAGTCTCCTTTACTGACGGGGAAAAGTCCGGGCTCCAGCGTAAGGTCAACTTGCCATGACTGCAGGCGATATTGTTGTTGATGAACATAGGCTGCCAGTGCGGGGAAGAACTGGTTGAGATGCCCGTACACCGTTGTATAGCCATTGGGATGCCGGATATAGATAGCCTGACCGAATCCTGCAGGCTCGATCTCTACTCTGGCGACATAACCGTCGGCTGCCGCATGTACAGGTTGGTTTTCCTTGTGCCGGGTACGGATATCCAGTCCCATGTGATAGTGATTGGGCCGAAGCTCGCCGAAGTTGGCGGCCAGGCTCATCGGAAAGTCCAGTGGGTTCCGGAAATAACCCTGCGGATAAGATACAGGTGCAAAAAGCGACAGGGAAGAGGAAGGATCCTGCTGATCCGAAGGGGACTGCGCCATCACAGGCAGTGCAACGAAAGAAAAAATCAGTGGGAGTAAGTAGTTCATCAATCGAGTCGATTAAAGTTGCATTAAAAGTCAGCTGAAAGTGCAAATGTATTCAAATTGGTTACAACCGGTCTTACAGCGCAAACTATTCCCATTGTGAGCCGTCGCTTCCAGAAATGACACCGTAATCAAGGGGATGCCGGCCAATCCAACGGGCAGCTTTTTTCGTATATCCGGGCAGGGGAAGTGAAGCTATTGTTAATAAAAGATTATGGATCAATCCCGGACCTGCCGCCGCAAAAAAATACTACGAAAAGGGTAGGTTTTTTTTAAAGTTTGGTACAGCTTTTGGCTAACTACAGATGTCTTAATAATAGATGCGGTTCACAATAGTAAATTAACCAGCTATGAAAGGAGTAAAAAACAAAATGGTCGTCTTTCTGGCAGTCACTGTCGGCGGGATGATAGGCGTTGTAAAAGGCGAAGAAGCTAAACAGAAATGGGTATTTCGGATGAAAAGCAAGTATGAAAATCGCAGGTTAATGGCCGAGAAGAAATCCATTGCCCGGAAGGGTGGGGTGCTGCTCGATGATATCGAGCTGGCGGCGTATCATAATAATTGACATCACCGACAAAGTCCATAGCAAACCCTGATCTTGGATCAGGGTTTTTTTTATGTCCGGCAGCTCCGCCTGCCGGGGCTGATCTTGGATCAGGGTTTTTCATGTCCGGCAAACAAAGCCTGCCGGGTCCTGATCTTCGATCAGGGTTTTTTTTGTCCCCCAAAGCACGTACCTTTGCGCAATTTCATTTTTTTCAAGATATGCCCAAAGACTCCTCTATTCATTCCGTTCTGATCATTGGTTCAGGTCCCATCATTATCGGCCAGGCTTGCGAATTCGATTATTCCGGCACCCAGGCTGCCCGCAGCCTGCGGGAAGAAGGCGTCAAGGTCTTTTTGATCAACAGCAATCCCGCCACGATCATGACAGACCCGATCATGGCCGACAAGGTCTATCTTTTACCGCTGACGGTAGAAAGCATCGAACAGATCCTGGAAGAGAATCAGATAGACGCCGTCCTGCCTACGATGGGTGGCCAGACCGCGCTCAACCTGGCAAAAGAGGCGGAAGACCTCGGCATCTGGGAAAAATATGGGGTCAGGCTGATTGGTGTGGACATCAAAGCCATCGATAAAGCAGAAGACCGGGAGAAGTTCCGGCAGTGGATGATCCACCTTGGTGTGCCGGTTGCGACTGCCAAAACGGCGAATTCCTTTCTCGAAGGGAAAGAATTTGCCCAGGAGATCGGCTTTCCGCTGGTGATCCGGCCATCTTTCACCCTCGGCGGCACCGGCGGCGGCTTCGTACATGACAAGGATGAACTGGATGAAGCCCTTAACAGAGGACTGCAGGCCTCTCCTATTCACGAAGTGCTCGTAGAAAAGGCTGTGCTGGGCTGGAAAGAATTCGAGCTGGAATTGCTGCGCGACGCCAACGACAATGTCGTCATCATCTGCACGGTGGAGAATTTCGATCCCATGGGCGTACATACCGGAGATTCCATTACGGTGGCCCCTGCCATGACCCTCAGCGATACGGCCTTTCAGCTGATGCGCAATACGGCCATCATGATGATGAGGGATCTGGGTAATTTCTCGGGTGGCTGTAACGTGCAGTTTGCCCTTAATCCCAAGACGGAAGAGATCATCGCCATCGAGATCAATCCCCGGGTGAGCCGCAGCTCGGCGCTGGCGTCGAAGGCGACGGGCTACCCTATTGCGAAGATAGCTGCCAAATTAGCGCTCGGTTATAACCTGGATGAACTGAAGAACCAGATCACGGGCACCACCTCCGCCTATTTCGAACCGGTACAGGATTATGTCATCGTGAAAATTCCCCGGTGGAACTTCGATAAATTCAAAGGAGCAAACGATACGTTGGGATTGCAGATGAAAAGCGTCGGCGAGGTCATGGCGATCGGCCGGAGCTTTACGGAGGCCGTCCAGAAAGCCTGTCAGAGCCTGGAGAATAATGCGATCGGCCTGGGATACTACGGCAAAAGCCTGATGCATGCGGAAGAATTGCTGGAATATATCAAGACCCCGAAATGGGACCGGATCTTCCGCATCAAGGATGCATTGATGGCCGGCATATCTGTCGGGACGATCTCCAAAGCCACCAATGGGATCGACCGCTGGTTCCTGTACGAGATCCTGAAGATTTGCAACATGGAAAAAGAGCTCACAAAGTATAAGATCGACACCATCCCCAACCCGGTATTGCTGGAAGCCAAGCAGCTCGGTTTCAGTGACGACCAGATCGTCCACATTATGAACTCCGGTACGGAAGATGCCTTGTACGAACGGCGGAAGGCTGCGGGCATTACCAGGATCTATAAAATGGTGGACACCTGCTCGGCCGAATTCGAAGCCAAAACGCCCTATTTCTACTCCACCTTCGAAGGGGGGCATTCCAATGAGAGCAAACGCAGCGACAAAAAGAAGATCGTCGTACTCGGATCGGGTCCCAACCGCATCGGGCAGGGCATCGAGTTCGATTACTGCTGTGTCCACGGGTTAATGGCCATCAAAGAATGCGGCTACGAGGCCATCATGGTCAACTGCAACCCCGAGACCGTTTCCACCGACTTCGATATTGCCGACAAGCTCTATTTCGAGCCTGTTTACTGGGAGCATTTATGGGAAATCATCGAGCACGAACAGCCGGAAGGCGTCATCGTACAGCTGGGTGGGCAGACGGCCCTGAAACTGGCAGAACGGCTGCATCAAAAGGGGATCAGGATCATCGGCACCTCCTTTGACAGCATGGATATCGCAGAAGACCGGGGCCGGTTCAGCGATATGCTGAAAGAGCTCGGCATCCCCTATCCCAATTACGGTACGGCCTTCGATGTCGACGAGGCTATACAGGTGG
Source organism: Chitinophagaceae bacterium (assembly GCA_003167015.1). Taxonomy (GTDB): domain Bacteria; phylum Bacteroidota; class Bacteroidia; order Chitinophagales; family Chitinophagaceae; genus Puia. The sequence goes on from PMUF01000622.1 coordinate 8,247, forward strand.
CTAATCGGGTAGGATATCCTGTGCTGGTCCGCCCCAGCTATGTATTGGGTGGTCAGCGCATGCGGATCGTCATCAATGACGACGAAGTGGAATCGGCAGTCGTAAGCCTGCTCAAGCATATTCCCGGCAACAAGATCCTCATCGACCATTTCCTGGACCGTTGCCAGGAGGCGGAAGTGGACGCCATTTTCGACGGGGAAAACTTCCACGTCATGGGGGTGATGGAGCATATCGAGCCCGCCGGCATTCACAGCGGCGACAGCCATGCCGTACTCCCTGCCTTCAACCTGACGCCCCTGGAAGTCACCACTCTGGAATATTATTCCGAAAAGATCGCCAGGGCATTGAATATTAAAGGATTGATCAATATTCAGTTCGCCGTCAAGGACGGCAACGTCTTCGTGATCGAGGCCAATCCCCGGGCATCCCGGACCACGCCCTTTATTGCAAAGGCCTACCAGATCCCCTACCTCAATGTCGCGACCAAGATCATGATCGGCAACCACAAGCTGACGGATTTTACCTTCGAGAAAAAACTCAAGGGGTTTGCCATCAAGGAGCCCGTCTTCAGCTTTAACAAGTTCCCCGGCGTCAACAAAGAGCTGGGACCGGAAATGAAGTCCACCGGCGAGGCGATCCGGTTCATCAAAGACCTGCGCGACCCGAATTTCCGGCAATTATATAAGGATAGAAGCATGTACCTTAGCAAATAATTTTCCGGATCGTTCGTTAATTGACAATAAAGCGGTCTTATTAATGGAAGAAATCGAAGTACCGACAGAACATCTGCACGAGGAAATTCAAGAGAAAGCTGAGGAGCAAAAAGAGAAATGGATCCTCTACGTCGCGCTGTCCACCGCATTCATGGCGGTATTGGCGGCTGGGGCCGGCCTGCTGGCGGGTCATCATGCCAATGAAGCGCTGATCGAACGGGTGAAGGCTTCCGACCAGTGGAACTTTTACCAGTCTAAGAACATCAAGCAGGAAATAGCCATCAATACCGATAAGATCCTGCACATCCTGGGGAATAAGCAGGACACCGCGATAGAAGATCACCAAGCGGACATAGCCCGATACGATAAGGAAAAAGCAGAAATTAAAAAGTCGGCGGAAGAAGCCGAAAAGCAGTCGGAAGAGCATTTGGGGAAACATGTACCGCTGGCATCCGCGGTCACGGCCTTCCAGATCGCCATCGCCGTCTCGGCAATAGCCATTCTTACCCGCCGGAAAAAACTATGGTATGCCGGTTTGGGATTGACGGTGATCGGAATAGTATTTTTCATCATTGGCGTTTTACCTTAAACACTACTTATGAAGCAAGCAATTTGCGCCATCCTCTTTATGGGCTGCCTATCGGGCGCCATGGGCCAGCTGAAAGCCAAGGTCAAATGTCCCGATTTGTACATTGATATACTGAATGGCACCGTTAACAATGATATCAACCCGAAAAATACACAAGGTGAAATCAAAGATGCATTCCCTTGCTTTACCAGTGCGGTAGATGAGACGCCCGATGCTAAATGCGGCGGCGGTATCTATTTTAAAGACAAGGACATTTCCTTTTATACCAAAAGGAAATATATCGAGGTCGGCCCGAAATTCATCGGCAAGACAAGTTTCCCCCTCCTGGGTACCAAACGGGGGAGCCTGTTCGCCAAACTGGGTAACGCCAAGATAAAAGATGACTTGTGGGACGCTTATGAGATGCAGTATGGCACGCTGGTCTTACATTATGATGTAGCCGGTGCGGCAGGCAAGGTCAAATTCTTCCAGTTCAG
>PMUF01000622.1:10134-13218 GCA_003167015.1 Chitinophagaceae bacterium
AATCCCAAAGATAATTTCATCAATCTAAATTATGAGTGGAATCCGGGAATCGACATCTGCTGGGATATAACTGCCGAACGCATCCCCCTGCCTTCGGACTCGCTGGAAGGGGTTTACACAGAGCACTGTCTTGAACATATCCCTTTTGAAAAATGCGTCGAAACCGTGAAGGAATTCTATCGTCTCCTGAAACCGGGCGGTACAGTCAGGATCATCGTCCCCGATGGGCAAATCTACTTCGACCTGTACCAGGCGAAAAAGACTGATAAATCCGTGCAGTTGCCTTATGCGGAAAACGAGGAAACGCCCGCCATCAGTATTAACAGGATCTTCAGGGGACACGGGCATTTATTCATTTATGATTTTGAAACTTTTGCCCTTCTCCTGCAAAAAGCAGGTTTCCGCGACATAAAGAAAGAGTCATATGGTACCGGCCGTGACAGCCGTTTGTTGATCGACCAGGCCCATCGGGCCGTCGAAAGCCTTTATGTGGAAGCTACCAAGTAAAAGCTGATAGCCTCGTCAGCAGGTCATTTCAGGAGACTGATCTTTTCGCTCAGCAGTGGAAAGGCCAACCTGAACCAGCTTGTAAACCGGTTAGGTTCCAACCGCAAACTCTCCCGAATCTTCTCCGGGGACCAATGACAATAATCACTGACCTCAGTCTTGTCGGGATAGACAGCTGCATCGTAGGTCCCGACAAAAACATGATCGAATTCGAACTCCGTCAACCCATTCTCAAAATCTGCCCTGTAAGTAAAATGAAAAACCTTTTCGAGGTTTGTGGAGAACCCCAGTTCCTCCCTGAGCCTGCGGAGGGCCGCATCCTTTATATCTTCCCCCGGCCGTGGATGGCTGCAGCATGCATTGGTCCACAGACCGGGGCTGTGGTATTTCTGTGGCGCCCGTTGCTGCAATAACATCTCTCCCCTCGAATTAAAGATAAAGACACTAAAAGCCCTATGCAAAAGCGCACGCCGGTGCGCTTCTATTTTTTCCATCGTTCCCAGCGGAGTGTCGGATTCGTCAACGAGGATCACTTCTTCCATCGGTGAGATAGGCATTTGATGGATTAAAACCGCTGGATTTGGGTTTTTAAGAGCTTGCGCGCAAAGTGGATCCGGCTTTTGATCGTCCCCAGGGGCTCCTGCAGCATCTCGGCTATTTCATGGTATTTAAAGCCGTCGAAATACAGCAGAAAAGGATTCCGGAAGATCTCCGGCAATTTGTGAATAGCCGATTGTATATCCTTCACCCGCAGGTTACTTTCCACCGTGCCCGGCACCGCCATTTGGGCGGAATTAAGCAGGAAGTCATTAGGGGTACTGTCAAAGATGGTATTTTGTTTGGCTTTCCGGCGGTAGTTATTGATAAAGATATTCCGCATGATGGTATAAAGCCAGGCCTTGATATTCGTCCCCACGTTGTATTTATCCTTATTGGCCAATGCGCGGTACAAAGTCTCCTGAAAAAGATCTTTTGCTGCTTCAGAATCACGGGTCAGCGTGATAGCGAACGGCTTTAAGAACTCCGCATTGTTGACCAAAAGCTGATTGAATTCTACTGTAGCCATATCATTTAAAATGTTTAATAATCTCCTATTCAAATTTAGACATAAAACGCAGGATAGCATATACTACCCCCTTTATGAGTTAGTTAAAAAGCAATTAAAAGAGAATCAATCCTTTGCGTATTCATCTGTCTCTTTTCCTCCTTTTACTTCCTTAAACTATGCAAAAAAGGGGCCTGCCGGACAGAGGTGCCAGAAAGGCAGTCGCCATGGGTTAGGTCGTGGGAATGGGCTTGCCGGTATCAGGCGGCAGAACTAAAGCGAGGCGATAAATTCCAGCATTTCGGTAATAGAACGACGAAAATGGATGTGGGGGGGTATTTTGCGCAGCTGCGCCCGGGCCAGCCGGCCGGAAATAACGAAGGGAATGCCGGGGATCAGGAGATTTACCTGGGAAAGGAATTTTTCCAGGTTAAAATTACCGGCCATGCCGGTCAGGTGAGTATAGATAAAATCAGGGTGTTTTTGCCGGCAAACGAATTCGACATCCCCGAGCGGGATATCGGCTCCGAGATAGATGGCCCCGGCGCCATGGAACTTCAGCAGGTAATAAACGTACAACAATCCCAATTCATGGCGCTCTCCTTCCGGCAGGAACAGCAGGACGGTTTTGCCGGCAGGCTTATGGTTCATGGCTGTTTCGATACCGACCATGAGCTTTTGACGAATGACATTGCTGACCAGTTGTTCCTGGGCAGGGTGGATATGGCCTGTCGCCCAAAGGAGGCCGATCCGATGCATGAAAGGGAAGACGATCCGTGTAATGGTCTTATCGATGCCTTTATCCAGGATGAACGTGTCCAGCAACTTTTCGAAGGGCTCGATGTCGAGATCGATCATGTCGGCGATCAATTCATTGACTAGTCTTTCTTCCTGGGCCACCCCGTCGGACAGAGAAATGACCTTGTTCTTCAGTTCCTGCCCACTCATTTTATTAATATGGGATATTTTATACCCATATTTGGTCAGCAGGGAAATATTCAAAACCGTCTTTACCTCCTGGTTACGATAATACCGGATATTAGTACCGGTACGGCTGGGTTTCAGGAAATCATACCGTTGCTCCCAAATCCTTATGGTATGGGCCTTGATCCCCGAAAGATATTCCAGGTCCTTTATGGTAAACACATTCACGCTGGTCAAAGTTCCGGGTTTCTGATCAGGCCGGTCAGCATTAATTCTTCCACTGCCCGATGGATCCGGACGGACTGGCTGAGCACTTCCAGGTGCCCGGCATGATGCAAATCGGTCCCAAGCAGATCGACATATCTCTTTTTGACGAGATACTCGGCCAGTTGCTGGGATTCACGGCCATAATGACCGGAAAAGGACATCAGGTTAAGCTGAAAAAGACAGCCGGCATCTCTCAGCTGCTCATACCAGGCCTTGTTGGCACTGAAGTACAGGTATCTTTCAGGATGGGCCAGAACAGGCTGATAGCCTTTCAACTGCAGCTGGAAGAGGATCTCTTTGAGATTCAGGGCAGGGACGGCAAAGGAGAGCTCGACCAATAC
>PMUF01000175.1 GCA_003167015.1 Chitinophagaceae bacterium
CAAAGTACCCCGCCTCAGCTGGCAACTGCAGTCGGCGGAACGCGACATAATCCAGACAGCCTACGAGATTCGGGTCAGCAGCCGCAATGACGGAAAAGGTGACTCAAAAGATTTAGTCTGGACTTCCGGCAAGGTCCTGTCAGGACAATCTGTGCAGGTCGACTATGGCGGACCACAGCTGCAGGCCGGCAGACGCTACTATTGGCAGGTGCGGGTCTGGGATAATAAAGGCCGGCTTTCGGCCTGGAGCGAAAGAGCCTGGTGGCAAATGGGCCTGCTGGAACCGGCGAACTGGGTCGCACAATGGATACAACCTAACCTCCCGGCATCAGGACCGGCGGTGGCCGCCAACCCCCTTCTCCGAACCACTTTCACCACCCGGCGGTCCGTAGCTTCCGCTACTGTCTATATTACGGCCCACGGACTCTTTGAAGCGCAGATCAATGGCCGGCGTATCGGTGACGCCTACCTGACGCCGGGGTGGACATCTTATAATAAACGCCTGCAATACCAGGCCTACGATGTAACGGATATGATCCGCCAGGGCAGGAATGCTGTAGGGGTCATGCTGGGCAACGGCTGGTACCGGGGCACCATCGGTTACGACTTGCAGCATAATGTCTATGGTAAAGACATTTCGCTCCTGCTGCAGCTGGTGATCCGGTACAAGGACGGTCATACCGACACGGTAGCGACGGGTCCCGGCTGGCGGTCTTCCACCGGCGAAGTCCTCCTCGCAGAAATCTATAATGGCGAAACGATCGACCACCGGCAGGAAAAGACGGGCTGGGCGCTGGAAGGCTACGACGATGCAGGATGGAATACTGTACAGACTGAAACGTTCCCGATGGATAACCTGGTAGCGACCATCAACGAACCGGTGAAGAAACACGAGACGTTCCATCCGGTTAAGCTGCTGACCACACCCAATGGAGAACGGGTGCTGGATTTCGGCCAGAACCTGGTGGGATGGGTAGTCGTAAAAATAAAAGGCAGCGCCGGAGACAGCCTGCGCCTCTCCCATGCAGAAGTATTGGACAAAGAAGGTAATTTTTATACGGAAAATCTCCGGCGCGCCAAAGCACAGGACCTCTTCATCCTCAAAGGCGGCGAAACAGAGGTGTTCGAGCCGCACTTCACCTTTCATGGATTTCGATATATCCGGGTGGAAGGCTGGAAAGGACTGCTGGACCCGGCCGACTTTACGGCTGTAGCCCTTTATTCAGATATGCCTGAGACAGGCAGCTTCGAATGCTCCGATGCCCTGGTCAACCAGTTACAGCACAATATTCAATGGGGCCAGCAAGGTAATTTCCTGGATGTCCCGACCGACTGCCCNNTTCTTTGCCAAATGGCTGAAGGATGTGGCGGCCGATCAACTGTCTTCGGGGGCTGTGCCCTTCGTCATCCCTAATGTGACGGGCAACGGCACCAGCACCGGTTGGGGTGATGTAGCCACGATCATTCCCTGGAACATCTACCTGTCCTATGGCGACCGGCGCGTGCTGCAGGATCAGTACCCCAGCATGAAGGCCTGGGTCGACTATATGCGGGGACAGGCAAAGAATGACCTTTGGAACACCGGCTTCCATTTCGGCGACTGGCTTTTCTACCGGCCCTTCGATGACAACGACGGACGTTCGGCCGTTACCGATAAATACCTGATCGCCCAGTGCTTCTACGCCCACTCCACCCAGTTACTGGTCAACGCGGCCGGCGTACTGGGGAAAAAAGAGGATGCAGCCGCCTACACCCAGCTGCTGAAAAGGATCAAAGACGCCTTCCTTCGGGAATATGTAACGCCCAACGGCAGGTTGGTTTCAAGCACCCAGACGGCCTACACGCTGGCGCTGGAGTTCGACATGCTGCCGGAGGCCCAGCGCAAACAGGCTGCCGATCGCCTGGCGGATAATGTGAAGGACTATGATTATCATCTGACAACCGGCTTCCTCGGCACGCCCTATCTGTGCCATGTCCTGAGCCGCTTTGGCTACACATCTGTCGCCTACCGCCTGCTGCTGCAGGATACCTACCCCTCCTGGCTTTACCCGGTGAAAATGGGCGCCACCACCATCTGGGAAAGATGGGATGGTATCCGTCCCGACAGCACCTTCGAGACGGCGGGAATGAACTCCTTCAACCATTACGCCTATGGCGCGATAGGCGATTGGATGTACCGTGTAGTGGCCGGCATCGACACTTATGAAGATGAACCCGGCTATCATCACAGTCGTATCGAACCGCACCCCGGCGGAGGCCTCACTGCCGCCGCAGCCGATCTGCAGACGGGTTATGGCCTCCTCAGCAGCCACTGGCAGCTCAGCAACGACACCTTGACGCTGGACCTGGTCATCCCGGCCAATACGACCTCCACCGTGTACATCCCTGCCCCGGAAGGCGGGCTGATCACGGAAAGCAACCATCCCCTGGCGGAGGTAAAAGACCTTAGCCTGGAATCGGTTGGCCGGGGATTCCTGGTCGTCCGGCTGGGTTCAGGCGCCTGGCATTTCAGGATTTCTCAATAACGTGCAACACCCCCTGACGCCGATTACCGGAAGTCTGACGCCGGTTATCAAAAAAATTTGCCCATCTCCAAAAACAACGTACATTTGTATAGACAACAATTGTATAGATTATAGTAATGGATGAAACGAAAGTATATACAGATCCTATACAACAAGCCAGGAAACGCGCCATAGCCGCTATCCTGACTACCGGTTACTGGATCAGCGACCGGCTGAGCGAAGTCCTTAAACCCTTCGGAATCTCTGAGCAGCAATTGAACGTACTGTTTATCCTGAAGAAACAACCGGATCAGGCCTGTAACCTGTGCGAAGTACAAACTCAGATGATGCACAAGATGAGCAATGCTACCCGGCTGGTGGAGAAACTGCGGCTGAAAGGCATGGTCACCAGGGAGGTCGACAGCGAAAACCGACGAAAAGTAGAAATAAAGGTTACGGAAAAAGGACTGGAGTTGCTGCGAAAAGTAGAAAGCAGGCTGAATGAATGCCACCATCCTTTTTATGAATCGAAGCTATGTATGGAGGAATTTAATCGCCTGGCAGAGTTACTGGACAAATTCAGAGCATAAATTTTTTTTACTAATTATTGTATATACAATAATTGTATGGATATGAACTACAGATCAATCAAAGACAAACAGACAGGCTATGACACAACTTTTACTCATTGCCGCTTTCGCCTTGTATTTTACTGGCGAAAGCGGCATTCTTTATGCGCAGGATTTTACCCATCGCTACGCACTCCCTGATACTCCTGTGAGTGTCTTGTTCAGGATCTATGAGGATGATGATTTCATCAATATTCGCGGCAAGGGTACCGATGACGCCTACACGAATGGCACGCGCCTCGACTATTTCTACATGCCGCGAAAAAGACCGGACTGGTTTGTAGACAATGCCATTCCGCGCGCGGGGGATAGCAGCGTGGATGTCTATGGCTGGGGACTTATACAATTGATGTATACCCCTGACGATCTCACCTCGGCGGCTTATCAGCCGGATGATTACCCCTGGTCGGGAGCCCTGATCGCCACCCGCACGGTGTATTCCTACAATCCGGCCCAAAAATATGATTTCCAGACAGAGCTGGTGATGGGCATACTTGGGCCCGCAGCGCTGACGAAGGAGACGCAGACTGTCGTCCACAGCCTGATCCATTATATCCGGCCAATGGGCTGGAGCCACCAGTTCAACGACTACCCGATGCTGAATGTTAATTTTACGGCCGAAAAGCAACTGGCAAACGAAGGGTCCTTCGTCGAGGTCATCGCAGGCGGTCAGGCGCAGGCAGGTACCATGCAAAACAGCCTGACCTTGTACCCGTTGATCCGGATAGGGAAAATGAACCCCTATTTCCAGGGGTTTTTCAGTCAATTCACCGGGTCCGGGCCACAGCACCCGCATCGGAAAAAATGGCAAGCCTATTTCGTTTTCAAGCCGGACATGCAGATCATCCTCACGGAAGCCTTGCTGCAGGGCGGCCCCTTCACGACCAATCCTAACCTGAAGGACAACGGCAGCTCCGGAAAATCAGCCAACGCCGATGCACCGCCGCAACCCTACCATCCGATTGAAAATATCGTCTGGTGCAACAATTACGGCGCCGTCGTCACATCAGGCGATTTCAGCATTTCGTTCAATCAAAACTCCTCTACGGCTATGATGAAAGGTCTGTACAGCCATGAGGTAGGAAACATATCCCTTTATTTCGGCTGGAAATGACCTTGCCATCCGATAAAAAACTTATATGAGATCCGCACATATCTTTTTATCATTTTTAGCCGCTTTTTCGGCCCCCTGGTTCGCCCGGGCACAAACGACCTGGCAACTGAAAAAAGACCAGGATGGCATTAAAGTATATAGCAGGGCCACCCACTATTCCCGTTTCGATGAATTGAAAGTGGAAACGACCCTGACGGCAACCTTGTCTTCCCTGGCGGCCCTGATCCTCGATATCGATAATTATCACAACTGGTCGTTCAATACGGAAAAGGCCTACGTGCTGAAGAAGGTTGGCCCCGGAGACCTCTATTTTTATACGCTGATCCATTCCCCCTGGCCGGCCAGCGACCGCGACCTGCCTGTTCATTTACAAATCAGCCAGGATGCCGCCACGAAATCGATGTCTGTCCGCTCGATCTGCGTCCCCGATCTTATTCCGCCCAAAAAGGACGTCGTCCGCGTACCACTATCCATCGAGCAATGGATTGTCACCCCCCTGTCCGATGGCAGGATCCGGATCGAATACCAACTGAAGCTGGACCCTGGCGCCGGAGCCCCCGCCTGGCTGATCAATCTCTTTTCCGTGAAGGGGCCATTTGAAACTTTTTCCCACCTCCAGCACGAAATCCAACAGCCGCCCTATCGCGATGCCCTTCTCCCCTTTATAAAAAATTAATTTTCCCATAATGGTGCCAAACCTTTCTTCAGTTACTTTGTAGTAGGAATTCTGTAATTTCATTGTTCAAACATCAAAAACAATTCAAAATGGCAACAACGAAATGGGTCCTGGATCCCACGCACTCTGAAGTCGAATTCAAAATTAAGCATATGATGATTTCGACCGTGACCGGTAATTTCAAGAAGTTCGATGCCACCGTCGAGACGGAAGGAGAAGACTTCACCACGGCGAAAGTAACGTTCACCGTCGACGTCGACTCCATCGACACGAAGAATGAACAGCGTGACGGCCATCTGAAGTCGGTAGATTTCTTTGATACGGCCAATTTCCCGGAGTTCAAATTCGTCGCTACCAAATATGAGAATGTGGATAACGACGGCTCTTATGAAGTATATGGCGATCTGACGATCCGCGGCATCACCCGCAACGAAAAATTCGACGCGGAATTCGGTGGTGTGATCAAGGATCCCTGGGGTAACACCCGCGCCGGCATTACGATCACCGGCAAAATCAACCGCAAGGACTTCGGTCTGACCTGGAGCGGCGCTACAGAAACCGGCAGCCTCATCGTCAGCGAAGACGTCAAAATTCATGTAGGCCTCGAATTCGTAAAAGGATAATACCGGCGACAGGCGATGCCATCGCTGATATTTTGCAGGGGGATCTTGCTGAGATCATCATAAGGCCCGGCATCGCTTGTCGCTAATTGCGTATATTTGCCGCATGCATTATGTTTCTGTCGAGGATTTGACCAAATCATACGGCGTAAAGCCACTTTTTCAGCACATCACATTTCATATAGAAGAAGGGGACAAGATCGCCCTTGTCGCCCGTAATGGCAGCGGTAAGTCCACACTGCTCCGGATCCTTTCCGGCAAAGACACGGCAGAAAGCGGTACCGTGTGGATACACAAGGATGTGACGGTAGCCCTGTTCGAACAGGAACCGGTTTTCATCGAAGAAAAGTCCATCCTCGACAATATTTTCGATCACAATCATCCTGTCATCAACGCCATCAAGGCCTATGAGGCTGCCAGCGATGCGGAAGATATAGACAAGCTGACCGATGCCATCGTCCGGATCGACGAATTGAACGCCTGGGATTTCGATACCAAGGTCAAACAGATCCTCGGCAAGCTGAATATCCATCATCTTCAGCAGTTGGCCGGCACCCTCTCAGGCGGCCAGCGAAAAAGAGTAGCCCTGGCCAAAACCCTCATCGATATCGGCTTCGAACATAAACATGTCCTTCTTATCATGGATGAACCAACCAACCACCTCGACGTAGAAATGGTGGAATGGCTGGAGCACTATCTGAACCAGGAAAAAGTAACGCTGCTGCTGGTCACGCACGATCGGTATTTTCTGGATGCCGTATCCGATGAGATCTGGGAAATGGACGGCAGCAACCTATACACTTACACAGGTGACTACGAGAATTACCTGGAGAAGAAAGCGGCGCGGATCGAGAACGAAACGGCCAGCATTGATAAAGCCCGCAATACCTATCGGAAAGAGCTCGAATGGATGCGAAAGCAGCCTAAGGCCCGCACCACGAAGAGCAAAAGCCGCCAGGACAACTTTTACGTCGTGGAGACCAAAGCCAAACAGAAGATCGAAGACCAGCAGGTAGAGCTGCAGATGAAAATGAACCGGCTCGGCGGGAAGATAGCTGAACTAAAGAAAGTATATAAGAGCTTTGGCGACAAGGTGATTTTAAAAGGGTTCGATTATACCTTCAAAAAAGGGGAGCGGCTGGGCGTTATAGGTAAAAATGGCGTCGGGAAGTCTACCTTCATCAATATGCTGCAAGGCATCGAACAGCCGGACAGCGGTAAGATCAATATCGGGGAGACAGTGATCTTCGGCAACTATTCCCAGCAAGGGCTGGTCATAAAGGAAGACATGCGGGTGATCGAATTCGTCAAGAATATTGCCGAACATTTCCCCCTGGCTGCCGGCGGCTCGCTGAGCGCCGCGCAATTCCTCAATCTCTTCCTGTTCCCTCCCGAACAGCAATACACGTATATTTCCAAACTCAGCGGCGGGGAGAAACGACGGCTGCACCTTTTGTCCATCCTTTTCCGCAATCCGAACTTCCTCGTGCTGGACGAACCTACCAATGACCTGGACCTTCCGACGCTGGGCATTCTCGAAAATTTCCTCAGCGAATTCCAGGGCTGCCTGCTCATCATCTCCCATGACCGGTACTTCATGGACCGGCTCGTAGATCACCTGCTGGTGCTGGAAGGAGATGGCCTGGTGAGGGATTTCCCCGGCAATTATTCCCAATACCGGGACCTGGTCAGGGACAAAGGAGACCAGGCAGCCTTCCCCAACGAAGAGCCCGCTGCCAAAGCCACGCCTGTCACCTCAACCCCCGCCCCCGCAGTGCCGAAAAGACAGTTATCCTATAAAGAAAAAAGAGAATTCGAAATACTCGAACAGGACATGGCACGGCTGACCCGGGAAAAACAGGAGATCACCGAAAAGCTCAATAGCGGGTCCGCGCCCTTCGACGAACTGCAAAAACTATCGGTCCGGATCGGCGAACTCGGTCAGCTGCTTGACGACAAGGAATTACGCTGGCTGGAACTTAGCGAGCTCGCGCAAGGGTAACCCGCGCGCGACCGCTCATCCCAAAAACAGGCCCATAGCTTTAATCCGGAAGGAAATAAAGGACGAAGCTCCTATATTTGGGCTATGAGGAAATTTTTATTGCTGCTTTCTCTGAGCGGCGCCGTTATCGCCCGGGCCCAAAAGATCCCCGATCCCCGTCCTTTCGCCAAAGTAATCACGGCAGAAGAGCTGAAACGACATCTCTACATCATAGCCGGCGCGGACTTTGAAGGCCGTGAGACAGCCATGGAAGGCCAGCGCAAAGCGGCTGCCTATATCGAGAATGACTTCAGGTCCCTGGGCCTTCTCCCGGGCAACGGTGACGGCTACCAGCTGTATTATCCCGTCTTCCAGGATTCTTTGACAGGCGCAGGCCTGGAAGTCAACGGGCAGCCCTTCACCCTCAACCAGG
>PMUF01000598.1 GCA_003167015.1 Chitinophagaceae bacterium
GTCTGGAAGGCACGATCGTCAACGGCTGGGACTGGGATATCAGCAATGTCGTCGGCAACAATGATTACCATTATCACGGGTATGAAACCTTCAACGCGTCGCTGGACAATGTTCCGGGTTCGCTGAAGACGAACTTCGACGACGGTGGCTTCACCTTTACCCAGAATACCTCCAACCTCGACATCAACCACCATTTTGATAATGTCGCCCAGGGGCTGACCTTTTCGTTCGGCGGGGAATACCGCTATGAACGTTATCATTTATATGCCGGGGAACCCGATTCCTATGGCTACGCTTCCGCTACCAAATACTTCCCGAACCTGAACGGCAACGGCGAGGGCGATTCCGTCCAGGCACCTGCCACCGGCTCTGAAGGCTATCCCGGTTACCAGCCCTCCGATGCATCGATAGCCCATCGCACCAACGTCGGTGGTTATGTCGATTTCGCGCTCGACATCACCCATGCATGGCTGATAGACGTAGCAGCCCGTTTCGAGAATTATTCCGATTTCGGGTTTGTCAATACCTATAAATTCGCGACCCGTTATAAGCTGACCGATAACTTCAACCTCCGCGGCTCCCTCAGCACCGGCTTCCGCGCGCCTTCGCTGCAGCAGATGAACTTCAGTAACACCAACACCAATGTCGTCAACGGTCAGCTGGTTTACGTCAAGCTGGTGCCAAATTACAGCCCTATCGCCAGAGCAGCGGGTATCCCTCCCCTGACACAGGAAACCTCTGTCAACGGAAGCTTTTGGTTTAGCTGGCTTGTCTCCCAGTGATTGACCGCGACGGTTTATGGATATTGGGTGCAGATGAAACACCGGGTCGTGATCACGGGAGATTTCGGACCGTCTGTTTCCGCCATCGCACCTTACCTGACCCAATATAACGTCAGCTCGGTCAATTTCTTTGCCAACGCCGTCAATACGACCAACACCGGGGTAGATGTCGTGCTGGACTATAGCAAGAGACTGGGCCGGAACAGCCGGTTCAAGGCAACCCTCGCCGGCAATATCCAGAATTGCAATATCGATAAGATCAATATCCCCTCCGTGCTCAACACCTCCTATGCGAATGAGCAGGCCTTTTTCAGCACCCGTGAACAGTACTTCCTGAAGGCTTCGGCTCCCCGGGCTAAAGGCACGCTATCCCTCGAATACAGCCTGCAGAAATTCGCCGTCGGCACACATTTCACTTATTTCGGAAAGGTCGTTACCCAGGGCTTTGGCTATGCCAGCCTTCCCAACGCTACACCCGGCGGACCCGGCAGCGCGGGCATCTCCGACCAGGGCCTTGGCTGGGACCCCTATGTCGAACTGGACAACGGAGAAGGCGCCGTGCCGGAAAATTTTGTCCATCACGGAAAAATAACCTCGGACGTCTATGTCTCCTACAAGGTTTCCAAGAATATGGTCTGGTATGCCGGCGTGGACAATCTTTTCAACGTGCATCCCAACCTATCCATCGTACCCGGCGCCAGGCTCGAATCCGCCTATGACAGCGAGTCCGGCGGCCCCTTCGACTCCATCCAGATGGGCTTTGACGGACTGCGGGTCTATTCCAAGTTCGTCTTTAATTTTTAATCCATACCCTGACCCTTCCCGCCAACCTGCGGTTGGCTGACACCCGGCCCGGACGACACGAAGTCCAGGCCGGGTTCTTTTTTTCGGGCAACCGCCCGACAGCGTCCGGTCAAAGGTCCGTTCACCGGTATCATAACCCCATTCATCTAATAATTCCCCGGAAAAGAGGATTCCCCTATAATTTGTGGTGATCAATATAAACTGAAGGAGTCCGTCTTGAAAAAAATCACTGTACAGATCGTCATTCATATCGCCGCCTGGGCCTGTTTCCTGCTTCTGCCCTTCGTATTCTATCCCCGGCCGCGGGAAACGGACTTTTCTTTTTTTGCCGAAAGATATTTTTCGGCCTATTTTATCGTGAACAGCGTGTTCATCATCGCTTTTTATTATATCAATACCCACCTGATCATTCCGAAGCTCCTCGATCATAAGAAATTCCTTTCCTATACCCTCATCATCCTGGCGCTGCTGGTCTTCTATGGATTCCTGCCCCGCATTTATCACCACCTGTTCGGCGAACTGCTGCCGCAGCAGCCTCAGCCGGGACGCCCCCCGCGCATGAGGAATCCTCCGCTGGTCAATTCGGGCAATATCGCCATCTTCCTCGCGGTCTTCGTTTTCAGCACCGGGATCAAAGTCATTAACCAATGGTTGCGGTCCGAACAACAGACCAAAGAGATCGCCAATGAAAAGCTACAGGCCGAACTGTCCTTTTTGAAGGCACAGATCAATCCTCATTTCCTTTTCAATACGCTGAACAATATCTATGCCCTGGCCTCCAGCCAGTCCGAACATACTGCTGCCGCAGTCATGAAGCTGTCCAGCATCATGCGCTATGTCCTGACCGAAGCGCGCAACGATCTCGTTCCCCTCGAAAAGGAGATCCTTTTCACTTCTCATTATATCGAATTGCAGAAGATGAGGCTGACCGACAAGACCAGTATCGACTTCACGATCAAGGGCGACCCCGCGGGCAGACAGATCGCCCCCCTGCTGCTGCTGCCCTTCGTGGAGAATGCCTTCAAATACGGTATCAGCACCCGGGAGTGGTCGCCCATCCGGATATTATTGGAAATTAATAAGGATTCGTTGTATTTTAGTATCAGCAACCATAAACACCTCAATACCTCCTTGAAGATAACGGACAACACGGGGATCGGTATCACCAATACAAAGCGTAGACTGGACCTGTTGTACGAAGGTCGGTATGAACTGATCATCGATGATAAGACCAATGACTTTTCTGTTCATTTAAAAATTCCGGTATAATGTTGACCTGTATAGCCATTGACGACGAACCGCTGGCGCTGGAAGTCCTGAAAAAATACATCGCCAAGATCTATTTCCTGGACCTGAAAGGTGTCTTCACCGATCCTTTCGAGGCGCAAAAATTAATGGATGCTTCCCCCGTGGACATCCTCTTCCTCGACATCCAGATGCCCGACATCAATGGCATAGAATTCTCCCGTATCATCAATAAAAAAAATACGGCGGTCGTGTTCACTACCGCCTATAGTGAATATGCCGTAGAAGGATTCAATGTAGACGCCATCGATTACCTGCTCAAGCCGATAGAATACGACCGCTTCCTCAAAGCCGTCTATAAGGCCAAAGAATACGTCGATTACCTGACCAACCAGGAATTGCAGGAAGGCTACATCTTCGTCAAATCCGATTACCAGATGGTCAAGGTCAACCTGAAAGAGATCCTTTATATCGAAGGGTTGGATGATTATATCAAGATCTATCTTCCCGGCAAATCCATTCTGACCCTGATGACGTTAAAGACCATCGCACAAAAACTTCCTGCCCGGGAGTTCATCCGGGCACACCGCTCTTACATCGTCCCGATCAGTAAGATCGAGCACATCAGCAAGAGTAAGATCAAGATCGCAGATAAGGAAATACCCATCGGCGTTAGCTACAGCGAGAGCTTTTTCGCCGCCATGGAAAACAAGCTCAGTTAACGCAGTGCGCGAGGGTGACTGCGGCTCGTGAGTGACCGCCGATGCCTATTCACCCCTATATTCTCCTGTTTCACCGATCAAACCGCCAAAAGCAGCCCTTACTGGCCCGCTCATCGCATTCCACGCAACCTCCGCTCTCCCTTTTACGTATTTCTTATTGCCGGTAAGGTAGATGCCGGCATAGGACCAGTTTTTTCATAGTAGATTTTAAGTTAAGGTTGAGGCCACTGGTTAGTGGTTAGTTTTTTCCTAAATTGCTTGCGATTGACAAAATCGCAAGCTTTTTTTATGGAATTTCTCCGACAATTACAGATACAGGCCGAGAATCCCGGCACTTCCACCGGAAGAGAATGGATAGCGGCAAAGGGTCCTGCACTGGAGTCCTGGTCGCCCGTTGACGGGCACCGCATTGCCGTTGTAACTTCAACGGACAGAGAGGGTTATGAAAAAGTAGTGGAAGCCGCGCGGCATGCCTTTATCCAATGGCGCTCGTGGCCCGCCCCCCGCAGAGGCGAGGTCGTCCGCCAGATCGGCGAGGCGCTGCGGCGGGAAAAGTCCGCACTGGGACGCCTGGTATCCTACGAAATGGGCAAAAGCCTGCAGGAAGGTTATGGAGAAGTGCAGGAAATGATCGATATCTGTGATTTCGCCGTGGGCCTCTCCCGGCAGCTGCATGGTCTGACCATGCATAGCGAACGGCCTGCCCATAGGATGTACGAGCAATGGCATCCTCTTGGACCGGTCGGCATCATCTCCGCCTTTAACTTTCCGGTGGCTGTCTGGAGCTGGAACAGTATGCTGGCCTGGGTATGCGGCGACACCTGTATCTGGAAACCTTCCGAAAAGACCCCGCTGTGCGCCCTGGCCTGCCAGCACATCGTCGCCACTGTCTTCGCAGCCAATAATGTTCCTGAAGGCGTCAGTTGCCTGATTACCGGTGGCCGCGAAGTAGGGGAATGGTTGTCGCAGGACACCCGGATACCGCTGATCTCAGCCACCGGATCGACCCGGATGGGTAAGGCCATCGGAACGACAGTCGCCGCCCGGCTGGGACGTGCCCTGCTGGAACTCGGCGGCAATAACGCTATTATTATATCGAAGGATGCAGACCTGGATGTAGCCATACCCGGCGCCGTTTTTGGAGCTGTGGGAACCGCCGGACAACGTTGTACGACCACTCGCCGGCTCATCATCCATGAAGATATCTATGACAAGGTCAAAGACAAACTGGTCAGCGTCTTCCGGCAGCTGCGGATCGGCGATCCCCTGCAGGAACGTAATCATGTGGGGCCGCTCATCGACAAGGATGCCGTCAGCGCCTACCAGCGCGCCATCGACACCGGCAAACAACAGGGCTGCCGGTACCTGATCGACGGAGAAGTGCTGGCCGGCGACGGATTTGACAGCGGATGTTATGTCCGCCCCTGTATCGCAGAGGCCGAGCCGGGTTTCGGCATCGTCAGTGAGGAAACGTTCGCCCCTATCCTCTACCTGTTGAAATATGCCACACTTGATCAGGCCATCGCTATACAGAACGATGTCCCTCAGGGTCTGTCCTCTTCGATCATGACACTCAACCTCCGGGAGGCCGAGCAATTCCTGTCGGCCGGGGGCAGCGACTGCGGCATCGCCAATGTCAATATCGGCACATCCGGGGCAGAGATCGGAGGCGCCTTCGGCGGGGAAAAAGAAACCGGCGGCGGCAGGGAAAGCGGCAGCGATGCCTGGAAGTCGTATATGCGGCGCCAGACCAATACCATCAACTACTCTGCACAGCTGCCCTTGGCCCAGGGAATAAAGTTCGAGATCGGAGCCTGACGGGTGGGCGGCAGCAGAGGGGAGGCGATGCGAACGCAAAATAATCGGTCGGATTGCGCGTTATAGCCGGATATCCCCGATTCCATGAATGCCGGTATTTACGCACCTTCCACTGTTATGAGAAAGTTGGTCCTTCTGCTGCTCCTGGCCACCGCCGGTCACCTCGGCGCCCGGGGACAGGTCCGGCTCGGGATACTCGGGGGGCTGAACTCCGCCAATGTATTGGAAAAGAACAGTTTACCTGGCTGGGACACGGCAGTAAAAAAATATTATAATTCCCGCACCGGCTTCCAGCTGGGATTTATCATCGAAATCCCGATCGGCCACACCGGCCTGTTCTTCCAACCCGCCATCACCTATATCACCAAGGGCCGCAAGTATGACAAGAACAATGACTCGCTGACCGCCCTGGCCACCGACACGATCTATAACAAAGAGGTGCTTAACCTGAGCTATATTGAAGTCCCGCTTAACCTGACCTATAAATTTCCGCTTTCACGCAGTCATCCTCAAAACAGCTTTTTCGTCAGTGCGGGTCCTTATGCCAGCTTTTTCTATAGCGGCAATATCACTTACGAAAGCCTGACTCAAAGTCCTGATCAATACAACACCGTCTCTAACCCTGTCACCGTAGGGAAAGGCCCGGATACCT
>PMUF01000183.1 GCA_003167015.1 Chitinophagaceae bacterium
CCCACGTCCTTTCGAATACGCCGCCCGCTTCCAACCGGTTAACCCCCTCTTTGTCAACATACTGCTGATGGCTATCCACTGAATCTGCAATACCGCACCAGGGCTCTATACAGACGAAATCTGCCTTAGGAGCCGCCCAGATGCCCAGGAAAGGGAAGCCGGGATAATCCATTCGTAATCCCCTTTCTGTCTTCGCGGACCTCAGTGTTACACCGGACGAAGCCAGATGCTTGAACACCAGCGCGTCTTTCGCGAACAAGTCTTTGGTGAGGGGGAGGATGTCGGTATCCTGCAGCAATGTCTGGGGTTGGCTTTCGATCAGTCCGTCGCCGGAAATGGGCCAGCGGGGCGCCGTTTCCTTCCGGTCGAATGCCAGGTAATAGTCCTGATAAGCGGTGTCCGGGACAAGGGGTACTTTAAAGGCGGGGTGACCACCGACAGAAAAGTACAGCGTTTCCTTCGCAGGGTTCTTTACCTGGTAAGTAGTGGAAAGTCCTTCCGCCAGGAGCCGGTAAATGACCCTGAGTTCGAATTCGAAGGGATAGCTGGCCCTGGTAGCGTCATCGCTTCGCAGCAGGAAGGTGATAGCATCCGCCGCGTGCGACTCCACCTCGAATTCCCGTTCGCGGGCAAAGCCATGCCGGGGAAGGGAATAGGATTTACCCTTGTAGTAATAGGTATTGTCTTTGAGGGTACCTACAATGGGAAACAGCAGGGGGGAATGCTTGCCCCAGACGGCCGGATCACCGCCCCACATATACTCCAGCTGATGTCGTTTACTCCACAATCCCTGTAATTCTGCACCTTTCGGATGAATACTGATCTTGAGCTGTTGATTTTCGAGGAAGAACATAGTGGCAGTTTTGTCTGCAATTTACGTACATTCGAATCATGTTTCGCTACCTGGAAATCATTGGGTCGAGTTGCAAGATGGCCTTGCAGGAATTCCGTTCGAATAAGCTCCGCACTTTCCTTTCCCTGCTGGGCATTACGTTCGGGATCTTTTGCATTATCAGCGTATTGTCGACGATCAGCAGCATGCAGTTGGCCGTCAACAACGACCTGAAGGCCTTTGGCAATAAGACGATCTACATCGACAAATGGCAGTATGGTGGCGGCCCTGATTTTCCCTGGTGGAAATATATCAAGCGGCCTGTCCCGAAATATGAAGAAGTTAAATTATTGAAATTAAAAGTCCCGGACGCCGCACATATTTCCTTTGACATCGACGGTAATTCCAACGTGGATTACGGAGACAATACCCTCACCGGCGTAAACTATTACGGTAATACCGAAGACTTCGATAAGATACAGCAGGTGACGGTAGGCGCTGGTCGCTATTTTCAGCAGGCGGACTTCGATCGCGGCACCCCCTATGTCGTCATGGGGTATCGGATCGCAGAAAGACTGTTCGTCAAAGCGGAAAAGGGTGTTGGTCATACGGTGAAGCTGAAGGACGGGAAGACGGCCATCGTGATAGGGATCATCGAAAAGCAGGGACAAAGCCTGCTGGGCGGATGGGATTTCGATAACAGTATCCTGCTGACCTATAACTTCATGAAGCAAATGTTCCGCGAAGAGAATGGCGACCCCAAGATACTGGTACAGGCAGGCGCCAATATCTCGACAGCGGCGCTGACCGACGAATTGAGGGGCGCGATGCGGTCCATCCGCAAACTGAGCCCCACCCAGGAAGATAATTTTGCCCTCAACGACATTGACAGCCTCAGTAAGTTCTTCGATCCCATTTTTACCGGGATGAATATCGGTGGCTGGGCCATAGCCGCCTTATCGCTGATCGTAGGCATGTTTGGTGTAGCCAACATCATGTTCGTGACAGTCCGTGAACGAACCAGCCAGATCGGCCTTAAAAAAGCCATCGGCGCCAAACGGGGCGTGATCCTCATGGAGTTCCTGCTGGAATCCGCTTTTCTCTGTATCATCGGCGGGATGATAGGACTGATAGCCGTCTTTATACTGACGCTGGTCTTTTCCAGTGTCGTAGGTTTTCATGTTTTCATTCCGCTGAATATTATCGTGCTGGCGGTCTTCATCTGCCTGTTCACTGGCGTATCGGCCGGCATCATCCCCGCATTCGTTGCCGCCCGGATGGACCCGGTCGTCGCTATCCGGTCCTGACGGCCCGGAGGGCCGTCGTCCGAAGGATAACCGAGCGCAGCGAAGGTTACGAACGAGGAGGAGCGTGGCGAAGCAGCTCCGACGAAGTTCATAGGCCCCGCTTAGGCTGCGTCAGCAGCCGTAGCCGAGCAGGCTTCTTTTTCATAACTTTGCCCCATGCAACCAACGAGTAAGCAGCCCATCACTATCCTGGCCATCGAGTCTTCCTGTGACGAAACGAGTTGTGCGATCAGCCGCGATGGCATCATCCTATCCAACATCATCGCCGGACAAGCGGTACATGAACAATACGGCGGCGTAGTACCGGAATTGGCCAGTCGGGCGCATATGCAACATATAGTGCCGGTTGTGGATGCCGCGATGAAAAAGGCAGGCTGCACCCCGGCTGATCTGACTGCGATCGCCTTTACCCAATCGCCTGGGCTGATTGGCTCGCTGCTGGTAGGGTCGCAATTTGCGAAGTCGCTGGCGCTCTCGCTGGACATCCCCTTGCTGGCGGTGCATCATATGCAGGCCCATGTACTGGCCAATCTGATTCCGGATGCTCTTGCTCCCGCCGACGGAGGCAGGCCCCTCCCCTCTTTTCCGTTTCTTTGTCTGACGGTCAGCGGCGGACACACGCAAATAGTCGTGTGTCACTCCCCGCTAAAGATGGAAGTGATTGGCGAGACGCTCGACGACGCCGCGGGAGAAGCCTTTGACAAGTCAGCCAAACTGCTGGGCCTGCCTTATCCCGGAGGCCCCCTCATCGACAAATATGCGCGGGAGGGAAACCCGACCCGATTCTCTTTTCCCGAGCCACAGATCCCGGGACTGAACTTCAGCTTTAGCGGTCTGAAGACGGCCATCCTGTATTTCCTGCAACATCATACCGCACAAGATCCGGCTTTTATCGGGGCTAATCTGCCCGATATATGCGCCAGCATCCAGGGACGTATCGTCTCGATCCTGCTGAACAAACTGCGGCGTGCTGCCCGTGAGACCGGTATCAGCGATCTGTGTATCGCCGGCGGCGTATCGGCTAACAGCGGATTGCGCTCCGCCTTCACCGGGATGGGGCGCACGGAAGGGTGGAATACTTTTATCCCCCCCTTCGAATATTGTACGGACAACGCAGCGATGATTGCCATCACCGGTCATTACAAATATCTTCACAGGGATTTTGCTCCTTTGTCAGTTTCGGCCAGCGCCCGCGCCATCTGGTAAGGCATGATGACTGGCCAACCCCAGGTAGGCGCTCACCGCATTATAATCGCTTTTATCGATCCCCGTCTGCTGCATGGCCGTGCTGATCGTCCCGCTGATGACCACGATCTTGAATTTATACGTGGGAATATCAAATGAGGCTAAGTTCGGGATCGTGCCACTTTGGAGCTGAGTGAAAAAATAATGCAGCCTGACCGTATAAGGCATCGTTTCAAAGGCAATATTGTACGTAAAAATATTTGACCCGTCTACGAATTGAAATGGCAGGGGCGCCCATTGGTTGGTATCCACGATCGGGTTCGGTACAAAAAATACCATGACCTCGCCGGTATTCAGAATAGCCTGCGTCACCGCGCTGTCCGTCACATCGTGATAACGGGTGAAATATTCCGTATAAGAACCGTTGCTGGTCTCCAGGCTGTACTGCGAATTATAAATCCATTGCGAATTGGTCAGAGAAAAGACATCCACCAGGACATTGGCGTTACCTTGTGGGCCTGTCGGACCCGCGGGCCCGGTGGCGCCTTGCGCACCAGTCGCACCGGCGGGCCCTGATGATTTGGAGCATCCGGAGAATAAAATTGTCAATGAGGCTATGATGACCAGCACCATGCCGACACGGTTTAATTTTTGCATAAGCAAGCGATTGTTAGTTTTTTGAATGTAAAGCAAACTTAGGCGGTTATCCGAGGCGGCACAATACCACTTTTAGGGGATTTATTGAATATGGAATACATTTGGGCTCCCATGCGCAATTCCTATTTTCAATTCAAGCAGTTCACCATCCACCAGGATCAATGCGCGATGAAAGTGTGTACGGACGCCTGCATCCTCGGGGCCTGGTTTGCAGACAAGACGCCGGCACGGGCCAGGGTGTTGGACATCGGCAGCGGTACCGGTCTTTTAATGCTGATGCTCGCCCAGAAGCATAAGGGCGAGATCATGGGCATCGAACTGGAACTGGACGCCTTCCGGCAACTGAAAGACAACATTGAAAAGAGCCCCTGGCGGCACCTGCTGAAAGTATTTCCCGGAGATGTGCGGTCGTTCTCTTTTTCGGGCAAATTCGATTTCATCATCTCCAACCCGCCTTTTTATGAGAACGATCTCCCCGCTGCAACGACCGGGGCCAATCTGGCCCGGCATAGTAAGGAGCTGACACTTACCGAATTGCTGACAGCCATCGACGCCAATCTGTCGCCGGGCGGATCATTCGGTGTACTCCTGCCTTATCATCGGACGGCCTGGTTTGAGGAACTGGCCAGGACAACCTATGGATTTACGCTGAAAGAACAGTTATTGGTCAGGCAGTCTCCCCGTCACGATTTCTTCAGGAGCATTCTATACTTTTCCCGTCATAAGGATAATTTCGCCCCTACCTCCGAATTGACGATTCAAGGGAATGATGGCAGTTATACGGAAGACTTTACAGAGCTGATGAAGGATTATTATTTGTATCTCTAATCGCCGGCGGCGTATTCCGCCAGATAATGATACGGCGACGTCAGCTGCCCATCCCGGACCATCGTCGCCCTTTCGATGATGGCCGACCCTCCCCGCAACAGGTCATCCAGTACATATTTGATCAGCTGCTGACCAAAGTAGCGCGAGGCATCGCGCGGCAGTTCATTGGGAAGATTGCCTACTGCCATCACGTCGACAGAGCCTGTAAGATAAGGCGCTGTCCGGCCCCTCGACTTTTTGTCTACCCCATAGACGGGGTCCTCCATCGGGGAGTCACCCAGGTTACAGGGCACCGACCCTTCCCGGTCATCGGTGATATCAGCAATGGTCCGGATACGGAAACCGGCGTCCGCTAAGTCCTGCCATTCGAAAAGACGAGGCATATTCCTGTCCCAGTAAATGCCATTCATGAGGATGTCCGCCGTCCGGGTGAAAGGCAGGAATTTACAGCGATAATCCTGCGGACGTTGATGAAAATGATCCCGATGATAGGCGTCTCCATGAGCATGTTCATAAAGCGAGGCCCCTTTCAACTGCGTAAAGACCGGGTAGGCAAAATTCCGTTCGAGAAATTCCTCCGGCTCTACTTCCACTACCTCCAGCAGGTTCATGACCTCCAGAACGCCGTGCGCTACCCTGCCGCTGCCGGTGACAACTACTTTGATCGCCGGAAGCCGGAGTCCGAAATAAGTATGGATCAATTCATGGAAACTGTGCTGGCCATACACTCTGTCCAGTTGATACAACCCGGTACGCCGGCCATAGGCCATCATACCATTGTGAGCGCCCACTACGCCGGCGAAGAATCCGAATCCCAGGATACGCTGGCCGTCATCATGCTCCAGGCATTCATAGTCGATCAGCGTGATCTTTTTTTGCAGTATAGACTGAAACATGCGTCGATTGTCGGCCTGCTGCTTTTTGGTATGGGAGAAGAAAAGGTAGGTTTTGCCGGCCAGCAGATCGCTCACCGGCACTTCCTTGATGCCGAAAAGGATATCACAATCGGCCATATCCTCCAGGATCTCAACGCCCGCCAGACGATATTCCTTGTCGGAATAACAGCGGTCGGGAGACGTCTGGACGACGACCCTGACCTGCGGTGCATTTTTCTGTATCCATTTACATTGGGCGGGCGTCAGCGCCACGCGGTTGTCTGCCGGTATTTTGCCTTCGCGCAATAGTCCTATCGTGATCATCCTTATGCTGGTTTTCAAACAATCGAAGAATGAAGATATAATTTTTTGTCCCTTTTTGGACAAGAGGGCCTAAATCCGTAATATTGCGTCCCGATTTTATTGAACCTTGAAAGCGGTGAAAACGCCCGGATGGCGGAACTGGTAGACGCGTCAGACTCAAAATCTGGTTATCGCAAGGTAGTGCAGGTTCGATTCCTGTTCCGGGCACATAGAATTCCAACAGTTATGAAGGGTCGCAATTACTGCGGCCCTTTTACTTTTCAAAAATTGCCGGCCAATGGCCGGTAAAAATCCCCGGTTAAAAAATAAATTTTGCGAAGCCAATCAGTTGCGTATATTTGCAACCGAACGGCTTCATATTTATATCCATGAGACGCGACATTTTTCAAGCTATTGCAGACCCCACCCGACGAGCCATCCTCGTCCTGATCGCCGTGCAGGCAATGACCCCCAATGCCATTGCAGAGCACTTCGACATCACCCGCCAGTCCATATCCAAACATTTGCGCATCCTGTCCGAATGTGACCTCCTGGCCCAAAAGCAGGAAGGCAGGGAAATTTTCTATGAACTGAAAATCGATAAAATGAAAGAGATCGATATCTGGCTCGACCAGTTCAGGAAGATTACGGAAGAAAAGTTCCAACAACTCGATCAAGTATTGTTCACCATAAAAAATAAGAAAAAATGAACTTGCTATTTGATTTCACCGTAGACAAAGCCACGAAAACCATTCACATTACCCGTGAATTTGCCACCGACCTCGATCTCGTCTGGGACGCTTTCACAAAAGCTGAAATACTGGACCAGTGGACAGCGCCCAAACCATATCGGGCCCGTACGAAGGAAATGGACTTCCGGGAAGGCGGCCGTTGGTTGTATGCCATGGTTTCCCCCGAGGATGTCGTCATTGGGGGCCGCTATAGTTTGGTAGAGTTCATCAAAATTCAACCCAAGTCCAGTTTCTCGACAAAGAATTCCTTTAGCGATGAAAACGGGAATTCCATCAATAATGCCTTTTCCCTGGTGAAAAATTCCTTCAAGGCAGGGGCAGAGACTACCACGGTTTACATTGAAAAAGTATTCGACAACCTCTCCACCCTTGAAATGATGGCCACGGGGGGCTTCATAGAAGGCACCGCCGCGGCGATGAACAATCTGGACGAATATCTGCGCACCCTGGTCTCCACCAAATGAAAAAGCTTATTCTAAAAACAAATCCATCGTTATGCGAAAGTTGATCATGAAGATGTCGATCTCGGTCGACGGTTTCGTATGCGGCCCCAATGGCGAAAATGATTGGATCTTCAAAACCGGAGACGAGGAGTCACTGGCCTGGAGTGTCGGGGCAGCCTCGCAGGCGGGGCTAATTATCATGGGCAGAAAGTCGTTTGAGGGTATGGCCCCTTACTGGCCGACTGCGACCGGGCCTTTTGCCGCCCCGATGAACGAGATCCCCAAGGCCGTCTTTACCAAAAAAGGGTATGCGGGAATCCCACCCGGCGCGGAGCAGTCGCCTGCCGCGGCTTCCTGGACCAAGGCACGGGTCTTTGATGGCGATCTTGCCGGGGGGATCAGGGAACTCAAAGCCGAGGCAGGGAAACCGATCGTAGCCATTGGCGGCGCTGGATTCATGCGGAGCCTGATAGCCACCGGCCTTATCGACGAATACGTCCTGGCCACCCACCCCGTTATATTAGGCGCCGGGATGCCGATCTTCAATGGTCTTTCGATACCGCTTTATCTGAAACTGGTTGAGGTGAAGGTTTTTCCGAAAGGAGCCATAGCACGCACTTATCATCCGGCGTAGCACAGGTATACCCCGATTTTTGACATGTCCCTTTCGGCCATGTCTGAAATAATCTTATATTCGGAAGCATAAAGAATAGCAATATTTTTATGCCAGAGCAATGGAATAACTTTTTTGTGATGGTGGGTGGCGGCGCGGCGGCACTTGCAGGTCTGATTTTCGTCGCGATGTCGATCAATCACGAGATCATCATCCGAAACACAACACATAAAAACCGGGCAATTAACATGCTGACGGGCTTCTCCGCAATTTTCATGGCAAGCAGTCTTGCGCTTATGGGGAATCAATATCCTGGCGCGCTCGGCTTGGAGTGGCTTGTTCTCTGGCTCATCGCAACAGTCATCTTCATCAGGGGCTATGTTATAGCTATCAGATCGGGTATGAGTTCTATTGGATTGAAGATACCACGCCTTGCAGGGGGCACAATGTGTTACCTCGCTGAAGTTATAAGCGCAATTTTCCTTATTCTCGGATATAGCTCAGGGTTTTACATCGCGGCTGTCGGAATCATTGTTTTATTCGCGTTCCTCATTTCGGGAGCATGGCTCCTGATGATCGGCATCTACGAAGACCGGACTAAGTGAAGTATCAGCAGCCTTGTCAATATGATTAATCCTTAAAAACGCTATGACGAATAACTAATTATATATATCTTCATCCCCAATAACCTAAAATCTATATTCCTCGTATGAAAAAGCCAATCGCCCTCTTAGCCGTACCGGCTCTTTATGCCCTTTTGATTCTATCCAATCTCAATCTGTCTTCCTGTACAAAATCGAACCCGGTGACCGTCAGGGATACCACCTATATCACCGTTAATGACACAACAATCATAAAAGATACCATAACGACAGGCCCTTCGATCCTATCGATGTTGACAGGCAAGCAATGGGAATTGGATACGGTCTATTGGAATTATACCGGCCCCGGGACGGGATCTTTGATATACGCCAGAGGCGGTACCGGTAATGCAGAGGATTTTGATAGCTGGTATAACACCTTCACGATCGATGGCTTTTTTTGGGCCGTGGAAAACAGCACTTATCTTTCAGGTCAATGGAATTTCATCAACAGTGAAAGCAACACGTACGTAAACAATTTATCAGGTTATGGCGCTGATTACGCCAGAATTCTAAAATTGACCGATTCTACCATGACTGTTTATGACTCTACCGGTACTGCATTAGATATCGAGAAGGTCACGCCGCCTTAAAGCCCGGCGCCTCACCAGATAGCCGCCCGACAAAAAGGACCGCCCGAAGGCGGCCCATTGTTGTAGACGATTATGCGGATTACATCTGCACTGGCAAATTACATCCCGAACGAATAGGCCAGCCGAACACCCAAGGGGGTCAATGGCAGATCCTTGACCGGGTTAGGTCTGACACTTGATCTGAACGCTGCGCCCGAAGCAGCAGGGGTTGAAGCGCTCGGTACCGAATTTTGTGGATAGGGGGCAAAAGCCAGGCTGGCTAACAAGGCTGTCATTAAGCCGATCTGATGTGTCTTTTTCATCTTCTGTTGATTTATTGATTACAAACTAATTACGCGCTATTGATGCTGATCTTTTCCTGTCGTCCATATATTACCAAATCAGACAGGAAAGGTTCAGTAGCTGTCAAAAAATAGTTCGTCGGGCAAATCCGCCTTTCGTCGGGCAAAAATGAATGTTAGTCGAAAAAGTTTCGAACCCGGCATTGTTTTTTACACCTTTGTATCAGCAACGAAAGAGATCCAGATCCGAAAAGCCAACCCAATCCAACCTTAGAAAAGCCTAGATACTAAATCCTTGAAAACCAAAGTATAATCCAAAAATCTAACGAAAAGAACCGAATCCAGACCCTGAAAAACCGAGAAGAAATCCAAATCCGAAAATCCACATCCAATACCTAAGACAGAACCGAAAGTAGACAGGCCCTGAAAAATAAAATTTTTTGCCGCCCAGCATTAGCCGGGCGGTTTTTTTATGCTAAAATGTTCACCTTTAAGGAATGAATAAAGCCATTATTCTTGCCTGCGCACTCCTACCCTGCTGTAAGGCGCACAGCCAATCCTTGGCTGAAAAGCAGCACAAACTCCTGGACAGCCTTACGGCCGTCGTTGCCGGCACGACATATTCCGGCATCAACAGCATCCTGATTTCCAGCCAGGGACAATTGACATATCAACAGTATTTCAACGGCTGGAACAAAGACTCGCTGCACGATACGCGTTCTTCCTTCAAGTCCATCACCAGCCTTCTCGTCGGCATTGCCATCGATAAAGGCCTCCTGTCCGACGTTCACCAGAAAGTATATTCCTTCTTTCCCGACTATTCATCCTTTGACGGCAATAATGCATGGAAAAAGGACATGACGATCGAAAATCTCCTCGAAATGGAATCCGGATTCGATTGTGAGGAATTTAATGACAGCAAAGACTGCGAAGAAGACATGACCGGGACAAAGGACTGGGTCAGCTATTCCCTGAACTTACCGATGAAGAACAGACCGGGTACCGTGTGGGCTTATACTTCCTGTGATCCTATGATCGTCAGCGGGATCATCAGCCGTGTAGCAAAGATGTCGATCATGGACTTTGCGGAGAAATACCTGTTCGATCCGATGGGGATCAGGCATTACCGGTGGACAGTAGATCCCAGCGGGCACGGGATGACTGCGGGCTCGTTCTATATCCTGCCTTCCGACATGATGAAAATAGGGGAAATGGTCCGTCAAAACGGAATGTGGAATGGCCGGAGGATCGTCTCCGAAGCATGGCTGAAAAAATCCACCGCTACGCCTGTTCCTATCCCCGATTTCTCCTTTATGCATTTGAGCCGGTCTGCCGTGGCCATTCCCCAACCCACCCGGTATGGCTATTATTGGTACCGGGAAGAGGTCAGGACGGCCGCCTTCCGGGAAGACGTGCTTTTTGCCTCGGGAAACGGCGGCCAGTATATCATGATCATCGCGCGCCTCGGCCTGGTCGTCGTCTTCACCCAATCCAACTATGAATCCTGGAAAGCGAAAAGGGCTTTCGACCTGCTGGCAAGATTCATCCTTCCGGCGTATGAGAAGTGACGTCAGCCACCAACCCTATTCAAGCCCATAATATTTGTAGGCATTGTAAGCGATAGGAACCCCGAATAACACCCCCAGGACGATCCATCCCACAACAGAATTCGCTACGCTGAACGGTCCCGTCGGCAGGCGGCTCAAAGGCAGGATCACCTGCCCCATGACCACATTCACGAACACCGCGTATAGCATGCCCACCAGATATTTATTAAAAGCCAAAAACTTTACCCTCGGCAGCAATAGGAAAAAAAGCAAAGTGAACGAAAAGGAGATAAAGTAATGAAAGAAAAGACCCAATAAGGCCACCCAATTACCTCCCGGGATTGAATTTTCTAATCCCAAAGCCCCACCGGCGATATAATTCAGCATTTTCTCGGCAAATTTCCCGGTTTTGATCCATTGGGTAATGTAGGCGGATACCAGGTCGGTGGTGCCGACGAATAATCCCGTCAGCAAGACGGCTTTTAAAAAACGATTCATTGTAATGTGTTTTACCGGTTTAAAGATTAAATTTGAAAGGCCTGTTTTTGTGTGAATGCCCGACAAAATTTAATAAGATCGACATCTTTTCACTGTCAAAAGCCGTTCAAATACATTCAAAATGCCTTCAAATTCATTGAGTGACCATGAATGGGTAAAAATTTGCATGGCAGAGCTCTGCAGGCGGGCCGGTTTTCCGGATGCCGACAAACTGGTCCAGCGGGACCTGAACTTCTTATCTGAATGGATCGATTCCAAGACCGGAGTTTTGATCAGCCTCTCCACCATCAAACGTCTGCTGAACGGACAATTTTCCCGGCTTCCTCAAATAGCCACGCTGGACGCCCTGGCCCAGTCTATAGGGTATGAAAACTGGCAGGCCTTTCGAATGGACAAGGCAACAGGCGCCATGCCCTCAGTCCCAACGGACGCTGCGATGCCCGTAACCGACGTCGCCGCCCGACAACCCACCCGATCTAAAAGCCACCTCCTTTTCAATGCCCGCTTCCTGCTCATCGCCACTATCCTGGTGCTGGCAGCCCTGGGGTTACTGGCCGTTATCAGGATCAGGAAACCCGGGGGTCTCAATGCAGGTACGGCGCAGTTTTCCGTTGTCAAGGTCACCAGCAATGACCTTCCCAATACCGTCAT